>CAZUDR010000039.1:0-14327 GCA_964618715.1 uncultured Undibacter sp.
ATCGAGAACGCGTCCCTCGACCTGGTGACGCAGGCCACCACCGACTCCGAGAACGCCGGCGATCTGGCCCAGCGCTATCCGAAGGCGAAGGCCCGCGATTTCGACGGTGACCCGCGGCACATCACGGAAGCCGATGCGCTGATCGCCTACCTGCAAATGCTGGGCACGGAAGTCGATTTCAAGCTTTACAACGACAAGGCCAACATCCGGTGACCGCCATGGATCCGACCTACAAAGCCGTTGCCGAATTCGCACAGACTTGGGGCCTGGTCTACTTCGTCGCCATCTTCGCGGTGGTTCTGGTCTACGCGCTGTGGCCCTCGAAAAAGGCTCAGAAGCGGTTCGACGAGGCCGCAAAAATTCCGTTGCAGGAGGACTGACCGGTGGCCGAAGAACACAGGGAAATCGATCCGCTTACCGGCACCGCGACCACCGGACATGAATGGGACGGTCTGCGCGAACTGAACACACCGCTGCCGCGCTGGTGGCTGTGGCTGTTCTACGCCACCATTGTCTGGGCGATCGGCTACTGGATCGTCTATCCAGCCTGGCCGCTGGTCTCCAGCGCTACGCAAGGCGTGTTCGGCTGGCACTCGCGCAGCGCGCTGGTCACCGACATGGACGAGTTGCGCGCGCGGCGCGGGCCCATGGTCGCCAAGCTTGATGCCGCCTCGCTGCAGGAGATCGCAAACGATCCGCAGCTGCTCGAGTTCTCCCGCGCGCTGGGCCGCGTGGCCTTTGCCGACAATTGCGCGCCGTGCCACGGCGCCGGCGGCGGCGGCGCCAGGGGCTACCCCAATCTCAACGACGACGACTGGCTGTGGGGCGGCACGCTGGCGCAGATCGAGCAGACCATCATCCACGGCGTCCGCTCCGGCGACGAGAAGGCGCGGATCGGCGACATGCCTGCCTTTGGCCGCGACGGAATTCTCAAGCCGGACCAGATTTCGGCGGTCGTGTCCTACGTGCGCTCGCTGTCCGGACTGGAAACCAGGCAAGGCGCCGATCTTGAACTCGGCAAGGACGTATACGCACAAAACTGTGCGGCCTGTCATGGCAAGGAGGGCAAGGGTAACAAGGAGCTGGGCGCGCCCAATCACACCGACAGGATCTGGCTGTACGGCAGCGACCGGCAGACGATCGAGCAGGCCGTCGTCAACGGCCGCGGCAGTGTCATGCCGGCCTGGGGCGGACGTCTTGACGAGGCGACCATCAAGGCGCTGACCGTCTACGTCCATACCTTTGGCGGCGGCGAAAAGTGACTGCAAACGTGAGGCCGATGTCGTTGGATCAGGCAGTGAGGAGCGAGACGAGCCTCGACCGGCTGGTCGCCGCCGCCGAGGTCGGCGCCAATGCGCCGCTGCCGGACGACGACATCCCGCTCTATGCGCCACGGCGCAACATCTATCCGCAGAGCGTGCACGGCACCTTCCGCCGCATCAAATGGGCGGTGCTGGTGGTCACGCTCGGCATCTACTACCTGCTGCCCTTCGTCCGCTGGGACCGCGGACCCAACGCGCCCGATCAGGCGGTGCTGGTCGATTTTCCCGCGCGGCGCTTCTACTTCTTCTCCATCGAGATCTGGCCGCAGGAGATCTACTACCTCACCGGGCTGCTGATCATCGCGGCGATCACGCTGTTCCTGATGAATGCGGTGGCCGGACGAATCTGGTGCGGCTATCTCTGTCCGCAGACGGTGTGGACCGACCTGTTCCTCGCCATCGAGCGATTCGTCGAGGGTGACCGCCGCGAGCACATGCTGCGCGATCGCCGGCACTGGACGGCGTCCACCTGGGGGCGCAAGGGCGTCAAGCACTTCCTCTGGCTGATGGTGGCGTGGTGGACCGGCGGCGCCTGGGTGCTGTATTTCGCCGACGCGCCCACGCTGGTGAAACAGCTCGCGACGGGCGAAGCGCCGCTCATTGCCTATGTCTGGATCGGTATCCTGACCTTCACCACCTACACGCTCGCCGGCCACATGCGCGAGCAGGTCTGCCTCTACATGTGCCCGTGGCCGCGCATCCAGGCCGCGCTCACCGACGAATACGCGCTCAACGTCACCTACCGCTACGATCGCGGCGAGCCGCGCTGCTCGGTCAAGAAGGCGGAACAGCTGCGCGAAAAGGGCGAGTCCGCCGGCGACTGCATCGATTGCCTGCAATGCGTGCACGTCTGCCCGACCGGGGTCGATATCCGCGGCGGCGCCAATCTTGGCTGCATCCAGTGCGGGCTGTGCATCGACGCCTGCGACAACGTCATGACCAAGCTCGGCCGTCCGACCGGCCTCATCGCCTATGACACGGACCTCAACATCAAGGCGCGCCTGGAGGGCAAACCGTCCGTCTTCCAGCTGGTGCGCATGCGCACGATCCTCTACGCCGCAATCATCGCGATCGTCGGCGGGGTCATGATCTACGTTCTGGCCACGCGTGACAGCGAGGGCATCAGCGTCATCCACGACCGCAATCCGATGTTCGTGCAGCTTTCCGACGGCGCGATCCGCAACGCCTACACCATCCGCATCGTCAACAAGCAGCTCAAGTACCGCAATTTCATCATCAGCGTCGACGGTCTGCCGTCCTCGCTGGTCGACTTCGTCGGCCTGCCGCCGCGCGCCGACGGCCGTCAGCTGGTCGACGTCGGCCCCGACCAGACGCGCGAGGTGCGCGTCACGGTGACCGACTATGCCGACACCCCTCCGGCGCCCTCGACGTCGATCCTGTTCAAGCTGATCGACGTGGACACCGGCGAGGTCGCCGAGATGCGTGATCACTTCTTCGGCCCGGAGCAAAAACCATGATGCGCCTTTCCCGCCCTGACCGGCCGCGCGAGGTCACCGGCCGCACTGTGCTGTTCTGGCTTATCGGTTTCTTCGGCTTCGTCTTTGTCGTCAACGCGATCATGGTGCGCGCCGCCACCTCGACCTTCGGCGGCGTGGAGACGCAGAGTTCCTACCGTGCCGGACAGACATTCGAGGGCGAAATTGCTCGCGCCGCGCGGCAGCAGGCGCTGCATTGGAAGGTCGACGGTTCAATCACCGGCCGCAACGGCAAGGCCGTGCTTGACGTCAGGGTGCGCGATGCTGACGGCGGGCCGGTGACCGGACTGACGGCCGATGCGCGGCTGGCCCATCCGGTGGACGAGCGGCAGGATCATGTCGTTGTGCTCGGCCGCATCGGCGCCGGCCAGTTCCGTGGCGAGGCGACCGCCCATCCCGGCCAGTGGGAGCTGATTGTCAATTTCCACCGCGGCACCGAGCGGATCTTCCGCTCGCGCAGCCGTGTCACACTGAACTGACCATCACAGCGGTTGAGCCATGACCGACACCGCCCTCGATCTTTCGCACTACGCCAAGCCATCCGGCGCAGGCACGCTCGAAATGGAGCTGGCGGTCGAGGGTGTCGCCTGCGGCGGCTGCATCGCGCGCATCGAGGGTGCGATCCGCAACCTGCCGGGTGTGACCGGGGCGCGGCTGAACTTCACCAACCGGCGGCTGCACGTGGCCTGGCGGGAGGGCGCGATCGAGCCGGCGCAGATCATCGAAACGCTGGAAGCCACCGGCTATCGCTGCCATCCCTTCGTGCCGCAGCGTGCCGAGGAGGAAGAAGCCGCGACCGCGCGCCGGCTGACCCGCTATCTGGCGGTGGCGGGCTTCGCCGCCATGAACATCATGCTGCTCTCGGTGTCGGTGTGGTCGGGCAATGCCAGCGACATCACGCCGGAGACGCGCGACTTCTTCCACTGGGCGTCGGCGCTGATCGCGCTGCCGGCGGCGGCCTATGCCGGCCAGCCTTTCTTCGTCAGCGCCTGGCGGGCGCTGAAGGCGCGCACGCTCAACATGGACGTGCCGATCTCGCTCGGCGTGATCCTGGCGCTCGGCATGTCGGTGGTCGAGACCGCCAATCATGCCGAGCACGCCTATTTCGACTCCGCCATCATGCTGCTGTTCTTCCTGCTGGTCGGGCGCACGCTCGACCACGCCATGCGGCGCAAGACGCGGGCGGTCGCCGGCAACCTGGCCGCGCTCAAGGCGCAGACCGCGCACCGCTTCATCGGCGACGAGCTGGTCAGCGTGCCGGTCGCCGCGCTGAAGGCCGGCGACCGGCTGCTGGTCAAGCCGGGAGAGCGCGTGCCTGCCGACGGCCAGGTCATCGGCGGCGGTTCGGAGATCGACGACAGCCTGATCACCGGCGAGACGACGCGCCGCAAGGTCGCCTCGGGCGCGACCGTCTATGCCGGCAGCCTGAATTTTTCCGGCACGCTGACGCTGCGGGTTACTGCGGCCGGGGGCAACTCCGTCATCGACGAGATCGAGCAGCTGCTCGACAAGGCGGCGGCTGCCCGGTCGGCGACGCGGCGGCTCGCCGATCGCGCGGCGGGCGTCTACGCGCCGTTGGTGCACCTTACCGCCGCGCTCACCTGCATCGGCTGGCTGATCGCCGGCGCCTCGCTGCACGATGCCGTGATCACTGCCATCGCCGTGCTCATCATCACCTGCCCCTGCGCGCTGTCGCTCGCCATTCCCGCCGTGCAGGTGGTGGCGTCCGGTGCGCTGTTCCGCGCCAATGTCATTCTCAATGCCGGTGACACGGTCGAGCGCCTGGCCGAGGCTGATACCGTGATCTTCGACAAGACCGGCACGCTCACGCTGCCGGAGCCGCGCGTCGCCAATGCCGCCGACATTGATCCCGATTTGCTGCAGACGGCGGCACGGCTGGCGCTGTCCAGCCGTCATCCGCTGGCGGTGGCGCTGGCGCGCGAGGCGATAGCCCGCGCTCCGTATGACGGCGCGGTGGAAGAGCCGGGGCAGGGCGTGCGCGCAACGATCGACGGCGTTGAGGCGCGGCTCGGCAGCGCCGCCTTTTGCGGTGTGGCCGACAGGCTGTCCGCCGGGCCGGGCGCCTCGCTGATCGTGTTCCGTCACGGGGAGCGGACGGCTGCGCTCGCCATCGCCCAGACGCTGCGGCCGGATGCTGCGGAGACCGTCGCGCGGCTCGGCGCCATGAAGCTCGACCTGCGCATTCTCTCCGGCGACCATGCCGGCGCGGTGGAGCCGGTCGCCGCCGCGCTCGGCATCACGCAGTGGCAGGCCGGCCTCAACCCGGCCGACAAGATCCGTCTCATCGAGGAACTGAAGCGGCAGGGTCGCCGCGTGCTGATGGTTGGCGACGGCCTCAACGACGCGCCGTCGCTCGCGGCGGCCTACGTCTCGCTGTCGCCGATCAGTGCTGCCGACGTGACCCAGGCGCAGGCCGATGCCGTCTTCCTCGGCGACCGGCTCGGTCCCGTCGCCGACGCCGTCACGATTGCCCGCCGCGGACGCCGGCTGATGACGGAGAACCTGTGGCTGGCCGGCATCTACAATGCCATCGCCGTGCCGGTCGCCATCGCCGGCCTGGTCACGCCGCTGATCGCCGCGCTGGCCATGTCCGGCTCCTCGATGATGGTCACGCTGAACGCCTTGCGTGCGCATGCGGGCCGTGGAAGCGAGGCGGGAGGAGGACGCGCATGAATGTCCTGATCTGGCTCATCCCCATGGCGGTCGGGCTCGGCCTCATTGGCCTGTTCGCCTTCCTCTGGGCGCTGAAAAGCGGCCAGTACAGCGACATCGAGGGCGCCGCCCTGCGCGTGCTGTCGGACGACGATATCGAGAAGTAGCTCTCCTTGTCGTCCCCCGCGAAAGCGGGGGACCCGGTATCCACCGCGGCCACCTTGATTACCGGATCGCCCGCCTTCGCGGGCGATGACGCCGAAAGTGCGGCCGGGGCGCGAACGTCACTCCGCCAGCGTCACCGTCCCGAAGTCGGCGGGCAGCACGATCTCCAGCAGTTCGCAGTCGTCGGAATAGCCGCGCACCGTGTGTTTGATCTTCGGCGGCTGGATCCAGCAGGAGCCGGCGCGGAAGGTGTGCACGCCCTGACCCTCGAACTCACTCTGGAACCAGCCCCTGAGCACATAGACCATCTGGAATTCGACGTCGTGATAGTGCGGGGTGTCGACCTCGCCGGTCTCGAACGGCTTGGTCATGCGGATGACGTGGGCCTGCACCAGGCCGTCCGTCGCCGCCGCGATACCGAGATCGCGATAGGACGAGTAGGCCCGCAGCCCGGCGTCGAAATCCTCGTCGCGATGATGGCTGACGGTGAATTTCTGCGGTTTGCGCTTCGGTGCCGCGCGTTTCCTTGCGGTTGCCCGCCTGGCCCTTTTCGCCGCGACCTTCGTCCTGCCCGCCTTCGACTTGCTCTTCCTGCTGTTTGCCTTGCGCCTTGTCTTTGCCATGACAAGCCTCCCGACAGCCGGCGTCATGCCGGCGAGAGGGCGATATTACACAATGAATGGCAACTGGGACGACAAGCTCAGGCCGGTATGGCCATCGGCGAACTCAAAATTGAGCGCGCACGTGCAGATTTCCGTAGGCGCCGCTGTTGTCGTTGAGATCGTCGCGGCGGGTATCCCAGCTGTATCCGCCGGAAACGATCAAATCGACGTTCGGCAGGATGGCGATTGAAAGGAATGGTCCGAGCCGTACGGAGTCGAAACGGTCGTTGCCGAGCCCCATCAGTTCGGGGCCGATCGAAATATTGTTTGTCAGATTGAAGCCCAGTTTGCCCATGGCGAGATAGCTGTCCCACACGGACGACATCGTGCCGAGCAGGTACAGATATCCAACACCGCCGAATGGCGCATATATCTCGCCCTGGCCGCGCACGCCCCACTCTGTGCCTTTCACCGTGGCAAGCGGGTCATCGTTGGCGTCGTGCTCGACATCCGCGCCGACATAGCCCGAGATGCGAACGTTGCCGAGAAACGCCTGATATCCGATCGAAAAAGTGCCTTTCTCGAAATCGACGCCCTGCTTCAGCCCGACAGCCCGATAATAGTCGTAGTGTCCGGCACCGCCGGCAATGCGGAGTAGCCAGCCGTCTTGATTCAGATTGCGATTGAATGCGTAGACGCCGCCAGCGTAGCCATAGACCGAATGCGGCACGACGGACAGGCCGCCATAAATTTCGAGCGCGGGACTCGGGATGTACACCGACGTCGGCGTCGTGGCTTTCGTAGCCAGATCCCCCGCTCCGGCCGGCGTGGCGAGCAGAGTTCCGGCCAGGGCACCGGCTATCAGCAATGAGCGATGCATGCGACGCAACATTGATCGTGACCAACAATTGACGCCAGTTTGCATTTGCGAAGTTGCTTGCGCCATAGCGGTGTCAGCGTAACGGCGATATCCAGAAGAACTGTTGCTATTTTGTCACGAGAGGCCGGCTATTCTGCTGCGGAAATTAGACCGGACACCTCACGCCCCGCGGCTGCATCGGCTTCCATGAGCTTGCGGCGAACGCCGCCGCGGCCTTCGAGGGCGGCTTCATCGAGAAGGGGCGTTCCGGCGACTGGGCCGACCAAAAAATGTCGACCGACAAGGGAGTTAGCCGGATCGGCAATGATCTCCAGGGGGCCATCCAGTCTGTCAAACAGGATGGTCTCAGACCGCTGCCATTGGCCTTCGCGTAGATACGCAAGGCGCGGATCCTGTGGATAAACAGGGTGTCGGACAAGAACGGGGGTCCAGTCGCCGCACGCCCCGGCTTCGCATTCACGCGGAACCGGCCGCAGTCCCAGCCGCTGCAGGGGCGAGACGGAAATCTCGTGGCGGCCGGTGACGACGCGGTGCCAGCGGCCCGCATGCAGCGCCTGATCGAGGCGGTCGCGTTCGGCGAGCGAGGCCCAGTTGAACTGAAGGTCCATCTCGCCGTCATGCAGCCTTGTCACGCGGGCCGTCATCCTCACGCTCCCGCCCGGTATGAACAGTTCCACGGCAACAAAGGTCGACGTGCAGTCGAATGTCTCCGGCACGGGCAATCGCGCGCTTCGCAACGAGACCATCGATGTCCACCCGAGCACGGTGTGGCGGTGCTCGGTCAGCCGGATCGGCAGGCAAAGATCGAAACGGTAGTCCGCCTCGTTGCTGCGTGCCGAGCGCGCGACCTCGATCAGCACGGAGAGTGCCAGCAGGCAGTTGTAGGCGACGAGGACGGCAAGCACCGCGGTGATTTCAATCGGAATGCCTGGCGGGCGAGTACCGGCGAGATAATCGTTGTAGCTCATCCCGGCGCACCAGAGCGCATAGAGGCCGCCGAGAAAAATTGCCGCTTGGGGTAGTGCAAACGGCAGTGCAGTGCCGCTTACCAGACGCTTTGAGCTGATCCGGAAACGGATTTTTCTGCGAACCATGCCCCACGTGGCGAGCAGGCCGGCACCGAGGCGCGTCATGGCGTGGGCTTCCGTGCGCAGGATATGGGCGAAGCCGCTATAGAATTCCCAGTAGGTGACAATGCCGCAAAGCAGGTAGGGAACGAACAGCAGCAGGAACACGCGCGGCTCACCGAAAACCGGCATGGTGTCGGTGATCAATGTGCCAATCGGTGCAACGTAGAGCGCGAGCTTCCGCCAGGCATCGAAATAGGTAAGTCCAAGCAGCAGGTAGCCGAAGTTTTGTTGCCAGGTCAGGCCGCGGCCGAAAGGCAGGCCTTCAATCCTGCACACCTGTATGTTGCCTTCGCCCCAGCGCAGCCGTTGCACCAGAAAGCCGATCAGATCCGGTGGCGCCACGCCAAACGCCAGCGGCTCGTCGTGATAGACGGTTTTGAGGCCAAGTTTCTGAAGCCTGACTGCAATATGCATGTCCTCGGTTACGGTTTCTTCCGGAAAACCGCCGACACGCTCGATATGGGCGCGGCGCAACACGCAGGAGCAGCCACACAATGTCGCGGCGTTATTGTAATCGCGGCCGGTCTGCTCGACGTGGTTGAAGCCGCTCTGCTCGTGCCAGATCAGTTTGCTGTGGCGGCCGCGCCCGTGCTGGATCGAATTGAGGTTGTAGTAATCCTGCGGGGTCTGCACGTATGAGACCTGGGGATCGTCGAAATATCCGAGCAGACGGTCGAGAAAAACCGGATCGGCGCAATGGTCGGCGTCGAACAGCACGATGAACTCGCCGCGGGAGTGCCGCAGTGCGTTGTTGATGTTGCCGGCCTTGGCGCCCGTGTTTGCAGTGCGGGCGAGATAGTGGCAGCCCAGCTCGTCAGCGAGCGCGCGGAAAGCCGGCCGGTTGCCGTCATCGAGCAGCCAGGTCTCGTGCGGATAGCGCAACGCGATCGCCGCCACGACCGTGCGGCGAACGAGGTCGAGATCCTCGTTGTAGGTGGTGATGAAGACGTCGACCGAAAGGCCTTTGGGCGCCGGCCGCGGCGTACGCACGCGCCGCCTGAAAGTCACGAAGAAGAGAAGCAGGGTGCCGAGAAATCCGCCGAGCTCGATGCCGTAGAAGATTGCGGAGACCCAGAATGCATCCGGGTTGAAGACCGTGGTGCGCCAGGACAGATATATGGTCCCTGTCAGCGCAAAAAGCGCGAACAACACCCGCCGCACCGCAATGGTCGTCGGATCGTTTTCGCCAGACGATCCAGGTCCGGGGTGCAGCGGGACAGTCACGCGAAACCTTCTGGGATGGCCCGATCGTTGAATTGACCCGGTATGGCCGGACATTGCAAGCCCGCTGCTCTGGCTGCGCGGCGGGCATGCGAACCGCGCCGGTTGAATGACGGTTTTCGGGGCGAGGACGGGCAGCACGCAGGGCGGGCCCGTGAGGTGGGTTATGGGTCCGTGATCCCGGCGACCCCGCCAATCGGACATGTCGAGGCCATCATTCCGTGTCAGCCAGTGAACCATTCCGCTGCGTGCATTTAGCCATGACGCACCTTTCTGCCCGTGCTACGTTGCGCAGCAGAACTTCCGGAAAGGATTCTTGTGACCGCCAAGTCCCGCTTCCAGCTCATCCTGATCAAGCCATCTCACTATGATGATGAAGGGTATGTGATCCGCTGGTGGCGGGCGATCATTCCGTCAAATTCTCTTGCTGCAGTTTACAGCATCGCGGCCGACTGTGCCGAACGGCGCGTACTCGGACCGGACGTGGACATTGACATCGCGGTCATCGATGAGACCAACGCTCGCATCAAGATACCGGCACTTCTCGCCCGCTTCCGCCGCCATGCCAATTTCGGGCTTGTCGCGCTTGTCGGTGTACAGTCGAACCAGTATCCGCGTGCGCTCGATATTGCGCGACCGTTTCGCGAGGCCGGAATCCAGGTCGCCATGGGCGGGTTCCACGTATCGGGCTGTCTTTCGATGCTGGAGGGTGGCGCCGTCGGGCTCGACGCCTGCCGCGACATGGGCATCTCCATGTTCGCCGGCGAGGCCGAGGGCCGGTTCGACATGGTGCTGCGCGATGCCGCTGCGCGGCGGCTGGCACCGATCTACAACTTCATGAAGGATCTGCCGGGTATAGAGGGCGCGGTCGCGCCGTACCTGCCGAAGCAATATGTCAGGCGCACACTTGGGCTGAGCACGAGCTTCGACGCCGGCCGCGGCTGCCCCTACCAATGCTCGTTCTGCACCATCATCAACGTGCAGGGCCGCAAGTCGCGGTTTCGCTCGGCCGACGACATCGAGAATCTCGTGCGCCTCAATTGGGCACAGGGCATCCACAAGTTCTTCATCACCGACGACAACTTCGCGCGCAACAAGGAATGGGAGGCGATTTTTGATCGCCTGATCGAGCTCCGCGAAATCGACGGCATACCGCTCGGGCTGATGATCCAGGTCGACACGTTGTGCCACAGGCTCCCGAATTTCATCGAGAAGGCCAAGCGGGCGGGCGTGACCCGCGTGTTCATCGGATTGGAGAACATCAATCCGGACAACCTCGCGGCGGCCAAGAAGCGTCAGAACAAGATCACCGAATACCGCAAGATGCTGCTGGCCTGGAAGGCGCAGGGCATCATCACGCTGGCGGGATATATCCTCGGATTTCCCTCGGACACGCCGGCGACGATCCGGCGCGATATCAGGATAATCCAGGACGAGCTGCCGCTCGACATCATCGAGTTCTTCTGCCTGACACCGTTACCCGGTTCGGAGGATCATCAGGTCCTCTGGAACAAGGGTATCGCGATGGACCCGGATCTCAACAACTATGATATCGAGCACGTCTGTACCGCCCATCCGAAAATGAGCAAGGAGGAATGGGAGGGTATATACCGCGACGCGTGGTCCCTGTATTACACGCCGGAGCACATGCGGACGCTGCTGCGCCGCGCCGCGGCGACAGGCGTACCGATTGGCAGCCTTATCAAGATACTGGTCAATTTCGCGACCACGGTCCGCCTCGAAAACCTGCACCCCATCCAGGGCGGAATCCTTCGGCTCAAACACCCGTCCGAACGCCGCCCCGGACTGCCGCGCGAGAGCGGCTGGACGTTCTGGCCAAGCTTCGTTCTGGAGACTATCGGCAAGCACGTGGTCATTGCCGGCACGATCGTGCGACTGCTCCTGCTGAGGCGGGCCGTCGCGCGCGATCGTGCCGCACTGTCATACATGGACCAGGCGCTGATGCCGGTCGGCGACGACAATGACGAGACGCTCGACCTCCTGACCAAGACCACGGGCGCGCGCGCCGCAGTCGCGCATGTCAGGAAAGTCGCCGAACTGACCGGTGCAGCCCAGGCCGGTTGAGCGCCGCTACGTTGAACCCGGCGCGACGCGGATTACGCGTGCCTGCTAGTCCGCGACTTCCGCGATCCCGCCGTGCGCCTTCGACCAGCCGGCCGGGTCGTCGATGAACTTCTCCACCTCGGCCAGCATCTTCGGGTCGAAATTGCCGCTCGCCTTCGCCACCGCCAGCACGTCGCGCCACGTGGTGAGATAGTGCAGGGTGACGCCGAGATCGGCGAGGATCCTCTTTCCCTCTTCGTAAATGTCGTAGAAGAACAGCACGAAGCAGTGGTCGCAGTGCCCGTCTGCGTCGCGGATCGCCTTGACGAAATTGATCTTGCTGCGGCCGTCGGTGGCCAGGTCCTCGACCAGCAGCACGCGCTGGCCGGGATCGAGCTTGCCCTCAATCTGCGAACCGCGGCCGAAACCCTTCGGCTTCTTGCGCACATATTGCATCGGCACGTGCAGCCGGTCGGCCACCCAGGCGGCGAACGGAATGCCGGCGGTCTCCCCGCCGGCCGCCGCGTCGATCGCGTCGCGGCCGATGTCGCGGTCGATCGCGGACACGGCGAAATCGATCAGCGTCGCGCGCACGTCGGGAAAGGAGATCAGCCACCGCGAGTCGTTGTAGACAGGGCTCGCCCAGCCCGAGGTGAAAATGTACGGCTTGTCCTCCATGAAGCGCACCGCGCCGGTGTCGAGGTACATGCGCGCGGTCAGTTCGGCGATTGTCTTCTTGTCGAGAAACTGGAAGGCGCTCATGGCGGATGGTCTGCTCCCGTGCCGGTCCTTCAAGCACAAAACGCTTCAGGCCGCCATCCCGCAATGGCGCGACAATGCACAGGCAAGATCGAGCAGGACCTCGTCGCCGCCGGCCCAGCCGATGAAGGAGAGGCCGACCGGACAGCCGTCGAGCGTGCCGACGGGCAGGTTCATCTGCGGCAGCCCGGCCATGCCGGCAATGCAGGTGAGCCGCATCACCCGCGTGCGGTAGAGGTCCAGCTCGTCCGGCGTTGAATCGATGCGCGGCGCGATGCTTGGCGCGGTCGGCAGCACCAGCACCGTGCCGGGAACGACCACCTGGCGGATATGCGCATGCGCCTGCGCGTGCACGCGTCGCGCCGCGTCGACGTTGGCCTGGGTGACGGTGGCGGCATAGGCGATGCGCTCGCGGATGCCCGGACCCATCGCCGGCTGGTAGCGGGTGATGAAGTCGCCGAAGGTCTGCCAGACCTCGTAGCCCTGGATGACGCGGAAGGATTCGCGCCACGGGTCGAAGCCTTCCGGCGAGATGCGCGCATGCGCCACCGGAGGCAGGTCGCCGAGCATGAATTCCAGCACCGTGCGCAGCAGGTCGGCGACCGGTTCGTCGGCCTCGGCGAAGGCGTCCTCGAGTGCAATCATGCGCTCGATCTTTCCCGGCACGCGCCGCTCGTCGAGCACCACCGCGCCGACCTTGCGGAACACGCCCGGACTGGTGGCGAACCAGCCCGGCACGTCGAAGGAGTGCGCCATCGCCTGCACGCCGGTGAGTGCGATGCGGTTGAGCGTCGGCCGCAGGCCGTAGAGCCCGTTGAGCGCGGCCGGGATGCGCACCGAGCCGCCGGTGTCGCTGCCCAGCGCGAAGTCGCAGGCGCCCGACGCCACCGCCGAGGCCGAGCCGCTGGAGGAGCCGCCCGGCAGCCGGCCCGGCGCGCGCGGATTGACCGGCGTGCCGTAATGCGCGTTGGCGCCGGTCACGCTGAAGAAGAATTCGTCGCAGATCGTCTTGCCGATGATGGTGGCGCCGGCGTCGAGCAGCTGCTGCACCACCTCGGCGTTCTTCTCGGCGGGCCGGTGCGCCTCCAGCCAGGTCGGGTTGCCGCAGCCGGCGGCGTAGCCGGCGACGTCGTACATGTCCTTGATTGCGGCGGAAAGGCCCGCCAGTGGCCCGTTCGAGGCGCCTGTGAGCGGCTGCGCCAGATCGTGCGGCACGAAGGCCGAACGATAGAGGGGTGCGGTCATGTCGCCGAGGGTGGTGTCGGTCATTTGCGTTGCGACAGGTACCAGTCGAGGATTTTCGCGCCATCCCAGCAGACAACGCCGGGACGCGCCAGCAGGTCGGCGAAGGTCCGCTGCACATGGCCGATGCGGTGCGGCACGCCGGAGAGGTACGGGTGGCAGGCAATCGCCATCACCTTGGGCCGCTCGGCGGCCTCGGCGTAAAGCCATTCGAACTGGTCGCGCGCGCGCACATACATGATGTCCGAGGTATGATGCTGCAGCGCCATCAGCACGATGTCGTGGATCTCGAAATTGTAGGGCAGCGCCACCACCGGCCTGTGCGCGGTCTTCAGCGTCACCGGCTCGTCGTCGAGCACCCAGTCGCCGATATATTCGACCCCCGCCTCCGACAGGTAGTCGAGCGTGTCGAAGGTCTGCGTCAGCCCCGGACCGAACCAGCCGCGCGGCCGCGTGCCGGCGAATTTCTCGATCATGTCCATGGCCCGCATGATGACGGCGCGCTGGTCGTCGACCTTGTGCATCGGCACCTGGTCGTAACCGTGGGCGTTGATCTCCCAGCCGGAGTCCATGCAGGCTTCCACCACCGCGGGATAGGTCTCGCATACCCTTGCGTTGAGCGTGACTGTCGGGGTGACGTTCAGCTCCTGCAGCACCTTGCGCAACCGCCAGAAGCCGACCCGCATGCCGTATTCGTGCCAGCTCCAGTTCGGATGATCCGGCTGCTGCGGCTGGCCCTGCGGCGGTGAGATCACCATGCGCGCCATCGGCCG
>CAZUDR010000040.1:0-14304 GCA_964618715.1 uncultured Undibacter sp.
ACATACGCGAAGATCTTCAGCATGTCCGTTCTCCTCATCGGTCAAGACGGATCAGTCTTTTCGCCTATAGCGAAACGATCGTCTTGAAGCCGCCGTAGATCATGCGCCTGGGGTCGAACGACCAATCCTTCGGATTGCCCGTCATCATCGTTTTCAGCCGCGGGTCCTTCATCACCCTGGCGTTGACCGTGTCGCGATGCTTGCGCGAACGGTAAACGATGTAGGAGAACAGCACCGTTTCAGCGGGCCTTTTCATCTTCACGCTGCGGGGAAACGACGTGCGCTTGCCCCATTTCACGTCGTCGGCTGCGCACTCGCGGAATTCGAGTGCGCCGTGGTCCATCCATACCCTGCCGGCCTTGCGCGCCATGGCCTTGTAGGCGGCAAGCTTGCGCTTCGGCACCGGCACGACAAATCCGTCGACATAGGTCATTCGAGCTGCTCCTCAGGCGGCGTCGCCGTCGTAGGCCCGTCGCAGCGCGGCCAGGTCGAACTTCTTCATTTTCATGAAGGCATTCATCACCCGGGCGGACCTTGCCGCGTCGCCGGTCATCATCTCGGGGATCGCGGTCGGCACCACCTGCCACGACAGGCCGAACCTGTCCTTCAGCCAGCCGCAGGGCCCTTCCTGACCGCCCTCGGTCAGCGCATTCCAGTAATGGTCGATCTCGTCCTGCGTGTCGCAATAGATCTGGAACGACACGGCCTCGTCGAACCTGAACTGCGGCCCGCCGTTGAGCGCGACGAAGGGCTGGCCGTCGAGTTCGAACTCGACGGTCATCACCGAGCCCGCCGGCTTTCCGTGAGTCTCCTGACCGGCATTCGGAAAGTGGCTGATGCGGCCCAGCCTCGAGTTTCTGAACACAGAGCAATAGAACCTGGCAGCATCCTCGGCCTGTGTGTCGAACCACAGGCACGGGGCGAGCCTGTTTTTTGCGACGGGCATGATGGGTCTCCTCTTACGCGCAGCAGGACACAGATTCTTCGGATTCGTACTGGTCGTGACGTTTGACCCAGTCCATCAGGTTACCGTTGGGGCCGGTCTCGTTGCGGCCCTTGGGCGTCATGTCGAGCAGCATATAGGCGCCGATCACTTCCTCGTTGCCGCGGCCGTACGACGAATAGGTGTGGAAGACGTCGCCGGCTTCGTCCCTGTAAAACACGCTTGCGCCCGGCAGCTCCTCCATCGCGTTGTCGATGGTGTCGAAATTGTAGAAGACCGTCCCGGCCTCCAGCTCCTCGCGCGTGAACGAAACGTTGAAATCGTAATTGAAGTCGCTGCCCGCCGATGACACCCACGGAAATTTCCAGCCCATGCGCTTCTTGTAGGCCATGAGCTTGTCGAGCGGCGCGCGCGACACGGCAACGAAAGTGACGTCGTGATGCGCCAGGTGCCGGTTGGCGCCGTCGATATGGTCGGCGCCGAAGGAGCAGCCGGCGCAACCCTCCTCCCAGTCCGGCGCGAACATGAAGTGCTGGACGATCAGCTGGCTGCGGCCGCCAAACAATTGAGCCAGCGTGCGTTGTCCTCCGGAAGTGTCGAAGACGTACTCCTTCTCGACCTTCACCCAAGGCAATTCCCGGCGCTCGTCCATGACCTCGTCGCGCAACCGTGTCAGTTCCTTTTCGCGCGCGAGGTGCCATTTGCGGGCGGCAAGCCAGTCCTCGCGCGACACGATCTTGTGTTGCATGATCACGCTCCCGGTTTGGCTGTCGACAGATAGGCCTCGAGCTGTTCCATGGTGCCACTCCAGCCGTTGGTCATGCTGACCCGCGACTGGTCGCTGTCGAAGATCGCCTGCTCTTCGGGTGTGGCGTTGAGCGCATGCCAGCGCACGGTGAATTTCGTCTTGTCGCCAGGCGCGTCCTCGAAAGTGAAGGTTGAAAACATCTGCAGCGGCCATTTCTCATGTCCGGGATGGCGGGTGACGCCGCCCGTCTCGTCGGAAAAGGAGTCAACGGAGACGAGTTTCTCCTGCGGGACGATCTCCCGATACCGGAACAGGCCCCACATCGGCGCGCCGTTCGGTGCTGTCATGCCATAGTGATAGGTGCCGCCAACCCGCAGATCCATTTTCGACACGATGACCTTGAAGCCTTTCGGCCCCCACCACTGCTTCATGCGTTCCGGATCGGTGAAGCACTGCCACACCAGATCGCGTGGCGCGTCGAGCACGCGCGAGATGACAAAATCCGTGGCAGCAGTGTTGGCGGCGTGGTCCGGCATCAGGCGTTCTCCATCGGCAAGCTCGGCTTTGTCTCTGTCGGGACGAGGTGAAAATACGGCAGCGCCTGTTTGAGCACGCGCATATAGGTCGGGCGCGCCATCAGGCGGTCGAAATAGGCCGACAGGTTCTTCCGGTTTCGGTCAATCGGTACGACGTGGTTGGCGTAGAACAGCGCAGGCGACGCCGCACAGTCGACGAGACCGTAATCGTCACCGATGGCCCAGGATCTTCCGGCCATCCGCTCGTCGATCATCGCGTAGCAGTTCCGGATCATTTCCCTGGCCTGCCCGACACCGAAGGCATCGCCGGCGCCGGCAGGACGCAGACGGTCGACGACGATCTTCTGCATCTGGACGTGCACGTAGAGATCGAAGAAGCGGTCCCACATGCGCGCCTGCCAGGCGAGCTCGGGGTCGGCCGGCACCAGCTTTTTGGCGCCGGGATAACAGGTATCGATATATTCGATAATGACGGTCGCCTCGGCGACGGTTCGCTTGCGCGCGTCGTCCCGAAGCACGGGGAATTTTCCCACCGGCCAGAGTGAACGGAGTTCGGCGCTCGATTTCTCGTCGCCGAGATCGACGAAGACCGGCTCGAACGGGACATCGTTTTCGTACAGGGCGACCAGCGCCTTGTGACAGAAAGACGAGAGCGGGTGAAAGTAGAGCTTGAGCGGCATTGCATTTCCCTGTCGTCATCGATAACGACCCTGCGCGACCGAACCGGCCGGGCGTGACTATTTGGCGGCAAGCACCATCCAGCTCGCGCCGAACCTGTCGGCCACCATGCCGAAGCGCGAGGCAAAGAAGGTCTCGCTCATCGGCATCTGCACCTGCCCGCCGTCACCAAGGGCGCCGAACAGCCGCTCGGCTTCTGCATCGTCCGCGGCCGTGATGGTCAGCGCGAAGCCCTGGAAATTCGGCTTGCCCATGCAGCGGCCGTCGGATGCGAGGACCTGCGTATCGCCGATGCGAAAGGCGCAGTGCATGACCTTCTCGCGGCTCTCCGGCGAGACCATGCTCTGGTCGGGCGCTTCCTTGAATCGCATCAGCGCATCGACCGTGGCGCCGAGCGTCGTCTTGTAGAAGTCGAGCGCTTCGTCACATCGGCCGTCGAAGAAGAGATAGGGCTGCACTTGCATGAGCTGTCCTTTTCGTTTCGTTCGGCGCGGCCACCCGGGGCGACTTCGCAGCGCCCATCAATTGCCCGCGCCCTGGCCCTTTTGGGCCGGATTCCGGTCATTCCGGGGGCCTTGTTGCAGCTGGGGACAGCGGAACTTCCGCCGGCACCGGCCATTGACAATTAGGTTGATATCAACATATTTATTCCATGTCAAAGGCTCCGCGGACGATCGGGAAAAAAAACGATGCGCTGCCGCTGGCGGTCACGCATCACGTGCGCGACACCTGTCTGTGCCTGCATGTGCAGCGGGCCGCGCGCGCATTGGCGCGGCGCTTCGACGATGCGTTGCGCCCGCTCGATCTTACCAACGGTCAGTTCTCGCTGCTGATGTCGCTCAACCGCCCGGACCCGCGCAGCATGGGCAGCGCAGCCGAACTTCTGGCCATGGACCGCACCACGCTCACCGCCGCGCTCAAGCCGCTGGAGCGGCGCGGATTGCTGAAGGTGGCGGTCGACAAGGAAGACCGGCGCTCCCGCCTGCTCGCATTGACTCCCGCCGGCCGCAGCTTGCTGCGCAGGGCCTATCCGATCTGGCAGCAGACCCATGTCGACGTCGAGCGCCGCACCGGCGCCTGCCCGCCCGAGGATCTGCGGATCGCGCTGCGCGCCCTGGCGTAAGCCTTGATTCCGGCTATTGATTTCATTGATTGCATTGCAATCAATGTTGCACTAAGATACTTGAATAACAGGTATTTTTCATGGCGTCGCTCACCGTCCGCCAGCTCGACGAGAGGCTCAAGCAGCGCCTGCGCCTGCGCGCGGCCCGGCACGGCCGCTCGGTGGAGGACGAGGTGCGCAGCATCCTGCGCGCCGCCGCGCAGGAGGAGGCGCCGGCGCCCACCCCCGCAGCGGCGCCGTCCGGCGAACCGGCCGCCGCTCCCGCCACCAGGCGCGTGCTGCTGATCATCGGCGGCGGCATCGCCGCCTACAAGTCGCTCGATCTGATCCGTCGCTTGCGCGAGCGCGGCATCGCCGTGCGCTGCATTCTCACCAAGGCGGCGCAGGAGTTCATTACGCCGCTGTCGGCCGGCGCCATCGCCGGCGGGCGCGTCTACACCGACCTGTTCGACCCGGCGCACGAGTTCGACGTCGGCCATATCCGGCTCGCGCGCGAGACCGACCTGGTCGTGGTGGGGCCGGCCACCGCCGACCTGATGGCCAGGCTCGCCGGCGGCCACGCCGACGATCTTGCAACTGCGGTGCTGCTGGCAACGGGCGCCAGGATCCTGCTCGCGCCGGCGATGAATCCGCTGATGTGGGCGAACAAGGCAACCCAGCGCAATCTCGCCCGGCTCGTCGCCGATGGCGTCGCGCTGGTTGGCCCCAACGAGGGCGAGATGGCGGAGGCCGGTGAAAGCGGCACCGGCCGCATGGCCGAGCCGCTGGAAATTGCCGCGGCCGTGGAGCAGGCGCTGGCCGCCGGGCAGTCGAAGCCGCTGGCCGGCCTGCGCATTCTGGTTACGTCGGGCCCGACGCACGAACCGATCGATCCGGTGCGCTTTATCGCCAACCGCTCTTCCGGCAAGCAGGGTCACGCGATTGCGGCGGCGGCTGCGCGCGCCGGCGCAGACGTCACCCTGGTGAGCGGGCCGGTGAATATTCCCGATCCTCCGGCAGTGCAGACGGTGCACGTTGAAAACGCGCGCGAAATGCTGGCGGCGGTCGAGCGCGCATTGCCGGTCGACGTCGCGGTGTTCGCGGCGGCGGTCGCCGACTGGCGCGTCACCTCCGCGGGAACGCAGAAAATCAAGAAGACGCCGGGGGAGACTGCGCCCGCCCTGGCGCTCACCGAGAATCCCGACATCCTCTCGAGCATCGCGCACAGGAAAGCGGAGCGCCCGAAGCTGGTCATCGGCTTCGCCGCCGAAACCGAGAACGTGGTCGCCAACGCGAAGGCCAAGCGCACGCGCAAGGGCTGCGACTGGATCCTCGCCAACGATGTCTCGCCGCAGACGGGCATCATGGGCGGCGATCGCAATACGATCGAACTGGTGACTGCGCGCGGCAGCGAGGCCTGGCCGCCGCAGAGCAAGGAGGACGTTGCGGCCATGCTGATCAATCGCATTGCCGAAACGCTGAAGGGCGACCAGTGAGCGACTGCAACGTCCAGATCATGCGACTGCCGCACGGCAACGACCTGCCGCTGCCGTCCTACCAGAGCACGCTTGCCGCCGGCCTCGATCTGGTCGCTGCATTGCCCGCCGATCAGCCGCTCACGCTCGCACCCGGCGCGCGTGCGCTGGTCCCCACCGGCATCGCCGTCGCACTGCCGCCGGGGTTCGAGGCACAGGTGCGTCCGCGCTCCGGCCTCGCCGTCCGCCACGGCCTCACCGTGCTCAACGCGCCCGGCACGGTCGACGCCGATTACCGCGGCGAGGTCCAAGTGCTGCTCGTCAATCTCGGCCAGGAGGTCGTGACACTGACCCGCGGCATGCGCATCGCGCAGCTGGTCGTCGCCGCGGTGGCACGCGCAGACCTCCGTGAGGTCGCCGACCTTCAGCAGACCGACCGCGGGGCCGGCGGCTTCGGCTCAACCGGCAGTTGAGGCGAAAAACCGGATCGCCCTTCTGGACGATCGGCCGGCAGTAGCCTATTACCACTGACATTGTTGCAGGTGTGACTGGTGCCGACCATGCCGCTGGTATCCCGCAAGGGCGTCCTTGCCATTGCCGCCGTGATCGACATTGCGATCAACTCCGGGGTCCGCCCGGTCTCGGCCAAGGCGCTGGCCGCCCGCCACCGGCTTCCACCCCGACACCTCGAGCCCGTCCTGCAGGCGCTCGTGCATTTCGGCATCCTCAAGGGAATCCGCGGCCCGCATGGCGGCTACGAACTCGCGCGCGAGCATCACGCCATCAGCGCCGAAGACATCCTGCGTGCCGCAGGCTCTGCCGACGAGTCGGAGGCGACGGACCTGCCAAATTCCACCCTGGTCGACGAGGTGGTGCGTCCGCTGCTGGCCGACGCCGAAAGCGCGCTGCTGGAGGCGCTGGGGCGCGTCAATGTCGAGGACATGACCCGCCGTGCGGAAGCCCTGAAATAGCGCCGGCCAGACGCGCGCAAACACCTGCCGGCACCGCGTCTCCCGTTCACCTTCTGGACTCTTTCGGCGCGATTCCGCTTGGGGGTAAAGTCCAACGATTCGTGGCCGGTTACGGCGGACGCCGGCCGCATCGCTTGGGGCAGGCCTGCATGCCGGAGACGATCCGGGCGGCGAACGGGAGGCTGCGTTCACGTCCGAGGCGGGGCGGATTCCCCGCCGCCTTCATCGCAATCCCTCTCTTCGCTTCCGTCACGCCGGCTGCTGCCGACGTGCTCTCCCCGCGCGGCTGGCTCGACACCGTCCATGGTGCGCTGGCCGCCGCCGGCCAGAACGACGTCAGCGGCCTCACCCTGACGCTCGGCCTGCTCTTTTTCGCGGTGCTCGCCATTGTCGTCCTGCTGCGCACGCGCCGACTGGCCGACCGCACCGAAAGCGACGCGCAGGCCGACGTCATGACGCTGCGCGGCGAGGTCGAACGGCTCAACACCCTGCTGTTCTCGATGCCGCAGGTCCTGGTGCAATGGCCGGCGGCCTCCGACCAGGCCGACATTGCCGGCGACACAACCCTTATTGTCGATGGTGACAACCCCGAACGCGTGCTTGCCTTCGGCGCCTGGCTGGAGCCGGCGGCGGCGCAGCGCATGGAGCAGGCGGTCGACCTGCTGCGCGGCGAAGGCCGCAGCTTTGCCATGACGCTGACCACCAGCGCCGGACGGCCGGTCGAGGCGGACGGTCGAGCCATTGCCGGGCGCGCGGTGCTGCGGCTGCGCGACGTCAGCGGCATCGAGGAGGAACTGGTCGAACTCGCCGGCCGCCACGACCGGATGATGAGCGAGGTCAACACGATGACCACGCTGCTCAATGCGCTGCCGGCCCCGGTCTGGGCACGCAATTCCGAGGGGAAGCTCGTTTTCGTCAACGCCGCCTATGCACGCGCGGTGGATGCCGCCGACCCCGCGGAGGCCGTCAGCCGTGAGCTGGAACTGCTCGACAGCGGCGCCCGCCAGAAGCTGTCGCAGGCCCATGCCGGCGGCGAGCCCTATTCCGCGCGGCTGGCCGCGATCTCGGCCGGCGAGCGCCGCATCTTCGACGTGATCGACGCGCCGAGCGAGCCCGGCAGCACCGGCATCGCCATCGACCGCACCGAGGCGGAAGCCATGCGTGCCGAGCTCGGCCGCATGATCGACGCGCACCGGCGCGTGCTCGACCAGCTCGCCACCGGCGTCGCCATCTTCAACGTCGACCGCAAGCTGATTTTCTACAACACGGCCTTCCGCTCGCTGTTCGAACTTGACGCCGGCTTCCTCGACCAGACGCCGACCGACGCCGCCGTGCTCGACATGCTGCGCTCGGCCCGCAAACTGCCGGAGGAGCAGGATTTCCGGCAATGGAAGCAGCAACTCTACGAGGCCTACCGCGCGGTCGAACCGCGGGAACACATGTGGCATCTGCCCGACGGCCGTGCGCTGCGCGTCGTCACCACGCCGAACCCGGAGGGCGGCGTGACCTATCTCTATGACGACGTCACCGAGCGGCTCGACATGCATCGCCGCTACGACGCGCTGATCAAGGTGCAAAGTGAAACGCTCGACCATCTTGGTGAAGCCGTTGCGGTGTTCGGCTCGGACGGACGCGTGCGGCTGCACAACCCCGCCTTCCAGCACATGTGGAAGCTCACGCCCGACGCGCTCGACCAGCACCCGCATGTCGAGGACGTCACCGCCTGGTGCCAGGCGCTGCACGACGACACCGCCGTATGGCGACATCTGCACGGCGCGGTGACGGCCATCGACGGCCGCGAGCCGATCGCCGCCCGCATCGAGCGCCGCGACGGGATGGTCATCAATCTCGCCACCATGCCGCTGCCGGACGGTGCAACGCTTGTCACGTTCCAGGATGTCAGCGATACGGTCAACGTCGAGCGCGCACTGCGCGAACGCAACGAGGCGCTGGAAACCGCCGACAGCATCAAGATCAAGTTCGTGCACCACGTGTCCTACGAACTGCGCTCTCCGCTCACCAACATCATCGGATTTGCCAACCTGCTCGGCGATTCCGCGTTCGGCCCGCTCAACGACAAGCAGCACGAATACCTCAATTACATCACCACCTCGACCAACGCGCTGCTCGCCATCATCAACAACATTCTCGACCTTGCCACCATCGACGCCGGCGCCATGACGCTCAATCTCTCGGACGTCGACATCCGCGCCAGCATGGAAGCCGCGGCAGAGGGCGTGCAGGACCGCCTTGTCACAGACGATCTCAAGCTCGAGATCAGCGTCGCGCCCGGTATTGGCAACTTCGTCGCCGACGAACGCCGGCTGCGCCAGATCCTTTTCAACCTTCTGTCCAACGCGGTCGGCTTCTCGCCGGAGGGTGAAACCATCACGCTGGCCGCCGAGCGCAAGTCGGATGCCGTCGTGTTCTCGGTTACCGACCGCGGACCGGGTATTCCGCCGGAGTCACAGGACAGGGTGTTCGAATGGTTCGAGACCGATCCGCGCGGTTCGGAGCATCGCGGGCCGGGTCTGGGTCTTTCGCTGGTGCGATCCTTCGTCGAGTTGCACGGTGGCGGAGTGACGATCGAGTCCGCGGCGGGCCGGGGCACCACGGTCATCTGCAGCTTCCCGATCCGGGAGGCGCAAAAACAAACGGCGGCATGACGCCGCCGTTTGTCAGTCCGGCCGGTCAGCACTAGCGCCGGATCACACGGCGCGGCTGGTAGCCGACATACTGGCCGTTCACGCAGGCGCCGGAGTTCACGTCAAACAGCGCCGCGAAACCACGGCACGGCTGCGTGAATGCGTCGATCAACGCGATTGTGCCGACACCGGCCACGCCACCGACGGCCGCTGCTCCGGCCACCGAGGTCGGCAGCGCCGCACCTGCCGCAGTCGCGCCCCACCAGCCCTGGGACACGCCGAGGCCGATCACGGTGCCGGTCGCGACGCCGGCTCCCACTGCCGCCGGTGCGGCTGTGCTGGGGTAGACGGGTGCTGCCTGGCTTGCTGCCGGTACGGCAATCGCTGTCGCGGCCGCGATGGCCATAACACTGAGAACCTTACGCATAGTCTTGTCTCCTCTTCGTGTCTCAAAACCTCACCCACCGTTTCTGGCAAACGCAAAGCCCCATGCACCGTTCCTGTTTGAACCTGCAAACCGGTCGCGACGGGTTCAATGGTGGCGATGATGTGGTGCGTGCGCGCGCGCACGTCGTCAGCGGGGTGAAATCGTGTCAGCACGACGGCGCACGAAACTTCCGGCGGAACGGGAGAGGCGCGCCTTTCGTCAGCGTCGAGCCACAGTGGAGCCGGGTGGTCGCGATATCGATCGCCGTTGACCTCCGTGCCGCGCTGGCAAGCACTGCTCACGCTGTCTATAAGGTCGGGAACCGCGCGGATGATTCGATGTTTCCCACCACCCCCGACGGCTTCGGCTTCACGGTGGCGCTTGCCGACGAGCGGGCGACCCGTCGGCTGATGGAGGACATCGCCGGCCTGATCGAGCCGGGCGATCTCATCACGCTGTCCGGCGATCTCGGCGCCGGCAAGACGACATTCGTGCGCGCCCTCATCCGCCATCTTGCCGGCGACGAACCCATCGAGGTGCCGAGTCCGACCTTCACCCTGATGCAGGCCTACGACCTGCCGCGTTTTCCACTGGTCCATGCCGATCTCTACCGGCTGTCCGGACCGGGGGAGCTGGCCGAGCTCGGCTTCGAGGACCTGAGCCCGGACACCGTGACGCTGCTGGAATGGCCCGACCGCGCCGGCAGCGTGCTGCCACCCGACCGGATCGACATCGCGCTCACGCTGTCGCCACAGCAGGGCGCCAGCTTCCGCAATGCGCGCGTGACCGGCTACGGCACCATGGCACCTCGCGCCGAACGCATCGCGCTTATTCGCCGGTTTCTCGAAAATGCCGGCTTCACCGATGCCGAGCGCAGACGCATCGAAGGCGACGCATCCACGCGAATCTACGAGCGGGTCATTCGCGACGGGACCAGCCACATCCTGATGAATTCGCCGCGTCGACCCGACGGCCCGCCGGTGCGCGACGGCAAGCCGTACAGCGCCATCGCCCACCTCGCGGAGGATGTGACCCCGTTCATGGCGCTGGCGCAGGGACTGCGTGAACGCGGCTTCTCCGCGCCCGCCATATACGCCGCCGACCGCGCCAACGGGCTGCTGCTCATCGAGGACCTGGGCCGCGATCCGGTCGTCGCCGGCACGCCGCCGGCACCGGTCGAGGCATCCTACGAAATGGCCACCGACGTCCTGGTGGCACTCCATACGCAAACGCTGCCCGCGACGCTTCCGGTCGAGCCCGGCGCCGACTACAGGCTGCCGTCCTACGATCTCGACGCCTACCTCATCGAGGTTGAATTGCTGCCCGACTGGTATCTGCCCATGCTCGGCGCACCGGTTTCCGGCAGCGCGCGCGAAACCTACTGCGCGCGCTGGAGCGAGGCGCTGGCACCTGCGACCGCAGGTCCGCCGACCTGGGTCCTGCGCGATTTCCACTCGCCCAACCTGCTCCGGCTGCCGCAGCGCCAGGGCATCGCCCGGATCGGCCTGCTCGACTTCCAGGACGCGGTGCTGGGACCGGCGGCCTACGACCTTGCCTCGCTGCTGCAGGACGCCCGCGTCGACGTGCCGGAGATGATGGAGATCGCCTTGCTGTCGCGCTATACCCGTGCACGACTCATGACCGACCCCGCCTTCGACGCCCCCACCTTTGCGCAAAGCTACGCGACGCTCGCCGCCCAGCGAGCCTCCAAGGTGCTCGGCATCTTCGCGCGCCTCGACCGGCGCGACGGCAAGCCTCGCTATCTGCGCCACATCCCCCGCGTCTGGGCCTATCTGCAGCGCGCGCTGGCGCACCCGGCGCTGGGTCCGTTGCAGGCGTGGTACCGCGCGCACGTGCCGGCGCTGAAGAGCTGAGCGCAATGGAGCAAATTCCGCGTCGCGCCATGGTGCTTGCTGCCGGTTTCGGCACCCGCATGCGCCCGCTCACCGACAAGCGGCCGAAGCCGCTGGTCGAGGTCGCCGGCCGCCCGCTGGTCGATCATGTGCTCGATCGCCTTGCCGCCGTCGGAGTCGAACGTGCGGTGGTCAACATCCATCACTTCGCGGAGCTGATGGAAACGCATCTGCGGGGACGGGCGCGTCCGCAGGTCGTCCTCTCCGACGAGCGCGGCCTGCTCCTCGGCACCGGCGGTGGCGTGGTGAAGGCGCTGCCGCGGCTCGGCGCGGCTCCGTTCTTCCACATCAACTCCGACACCATCTGGATCGACGGCGCGACACCCAATCTCGCCCGGCTGGCCATGGCCTTCGATCCTGCCCGCATGGACGCGCTGCTGCTGCTGGCGCCCGCCACCGGCAGCATCGGCTATGCCGGGCGCGGCGATTTCGTCATGGCTCCGGACGGCACCCTGAGCCCGCGCGGCGGGCGTGACAGCGCGCCCTTCGTCTATGCCGGTGCGGCAATCTTCGCGCCCGCGCTGTTCAGGGACGCGCCGCAAGGCGACTTTCCGCTCACCGATCTGTTCAGGCGCGCAGCCGACGCCGGACGCCTGCACGGGCTGCAGCTGGAAGGCCTGTGGATGCATGTGGGTACGCCGGACGCGATTGCGCCGGCGGAGGCGGCGATCAGGAACGGCGCGGGTTGATCGGTCACACGCGCGAGCGTGTATGCTTCACGCAATGCCGGCGAGTCGCCCCAACGTCTTCAATATCCCCGCCTCGGCACCGTTCCTGAAGGTGCTGGTCGACGCGCTGTGCGCGCGCCAATTGCTTCCGGGCTTTCCCGCGTCCGGCGATCCGCTCGAACTCGCCCGCGCCACGCTCTATCTGCCGACGCGGCGTGCCGGCCGGCTGGCGCGTGACGTCTTTCTCGACGTGCTCGGAAGCGACGCCGCCATCCTGCCGCGCATCGTCGCGCTCGGTGACCTCGACGAGGACGAGATTGCCTTTGCGGAGGTGGCGACGGGTGAACTCGCGGAAGCAGCGCTCGCGCTGCCCGAAACACTGCCGCCGCTCGAACGGCGCCTGCTGCTCGCGCAACTCATCATGGAGTGGGCGCAGAAGATCGAGCCCGATCGCGGCGCGCCACTCATCGCCAATACGGCCGCCACCGCCATGGCACTCGCGGACGATCTCGCCCGTCTGATCGACGACATGATCACGCGCGGCGTGTCGTGGGACCGGCTCGATGATCTGGTGCCTGATACCTATGACAAATACTGGCAGCTCTCGCTCGACTTTCTGAAGATCGCGCGCAGCTACTGGCCCGAACGGCTCAAGGAGCTGGACGTCATCGAGGCCGCCGAGCGCCGCGACAGGCTGATCGGGGCTGAAGAGAAGCGCCTCGAGGGCTCCGACGCGCCCGTGATCGCCGCCGGCTCAACCGGCTCGATGCCGGCCACCGCCAGATTGCTTGCCGCTATCGCCAGGCTGCCGCACGGCGCCGTTGTGCTGCCGGGTCTCGACACACATCTTGACGACGCGTCGTGGCAGCTGATCGCCGGCAATGACGACGACAGGAGCCATGAGGGATTTCCGGCCGCGGGGCACGCGCAATTCGCCATGCATGCGTTGCTCGACCGCATGGGCGTCGCGCGCGAAGACGTCACCGAACTCGCGCCGGCTCAGCCACGCGAGACGCTGGTATCCGAGGCGCTGCGCCCCGCCTCCACCACCGAGCACTGGAAGGAGAGCAGGCTGCACGGGGAATTCGCGGTCGCAGTCGATCGCGCACTCGAAACCGTCACCCTCATCGAGGCCGGCAATTCGGAGGAAGAGGCGCTCGCCATCGCCACCTCATTGCGTGAAGCGCTCGAAACACCCGGCAAGACTGCAGCGCTTGTGACACCGGACCGCGCGCTTGCCCGCCGTGTGGCGGCCGCGCTTGGCCGCTGGAATGTTGCGTTCGACGATTCCGGCGGCGATGCGCTCGCAGACACCGGGTCCGGCGTTTTCGCGCGGCTCGCCGCCGAGGTGGCGCTTCGTGGCCTCGAGCCCGTGACACTGCTCGCGTTGCTCAAGCATCCCCTGCTGCGGCTGGGCGCGGCCGCCGGCACGCATGACCTTGCCATCGCCGCGCTCGAGCGCGCGCTGCTGCGCGGTCCGCGCCCGGGCGCAGGCAGCGCCGCGCTGGCGCATGCACTGACGACGTTTCGCGAAACCCAATCGGCATTGCACGCCCGCGACCCGCGCAGCACTATCCGCAGGAACGAGATCGACGCAGCAGCTGGTCTGATCGGAAGCCTTGCCGATGCGCTTGCACCGCTGGAATCGCTGAAAGCTGGTCTCCATCCGCTTGCGCTGCTGGCGCAGCGCCACCGCGACGTCGTCACCGCGCTCGGCCGGGATGACAGGGCCGCAACGCCCGCGTTTTCCGCGCATGATGGCAGGGCGCTTGCCGAGACCTTCGATACCCTGACCGACAGTCCCACCGCCCAGACGCTTGCGCTGGCAACCAGCGACTACGCCGAACTGTTTCACGCCATCACCGGTGCCCGCGTCGTGCGCCGGCCGGAAACGCGCGACGTGCGCGTCCACATCTACGGACCGCTGGAAGCGCGCCTCCAATCGATCGACCGGATGGTCCTCGGCGGTCTCAATGAAGGCACCTGGCCGCCGGAGACGCGCAGCGATCCCTGGCTGTCGCGGCCGATGCGGCGCGCGCTCGGCCTCGATCCGCCCGAGCGCCGCATCGGCTTGTCGGCGCACGACTTCGCGCAGGGCCTGGGCGCGGGCGAGGTCATATTGGCGCGCGCCGCCAAGCTCGCCGGCGCGCCGACGGTCACCTCACGCTTCGTGCAGCGCATCGCCGCGCTCGCCGGTA
>CAZUDR010000041.1:0-2011 GCA_964618715.1 uncultured Undibacter sp.
AAAGCCTTCTGCCGATCACGTTCCTCCGGCAGCTAATCCTCTTTTACGGCGACAGCATGCAGATGCTGGTGCCGCGCTATCTGGAGCAGTCGATGCAGTCCTTCACCGGACAGCAGGACAAGTTTCGCGAGCAGATGGCGCAGGCCTTCGGCGCCGCCGGGTTCGGCCCGCTGGAGGAGCAGGTGCGGCGAAACATGGAGATGTTCGAAAAGACCTTTGCCATGTTCACGCCGTTTGCCGCCGGCGCGGGCAAGACAGCTTCCTCCGACAAGCCCCAGCAGGGCGGCGGCGAAATGGATGACCTCAAGCGCCAGCTCGAGGAAATGCAGAAGCGGATCGACCGGCTGAGCTCAAAGAGCGAATAACCGTCGTCTGCAGCGTCGTCGGGATGACGCAAGGCCATACACCCGTTCTGATCATTGGCGGGGGACCGGTGGGTCTGGCTCTCGCTGCCGAGCTCGGGTGGCGCGGCATTGCCTGCACGCTGATCGAGCAAGGCGACGGCAGCATCTTCACCCCGAAGATGAACGAGGTGAACACGCGCACGATGGAGTTCTGTCGTCGCTGGGGCATCGCCGACGAGGTGATGAACTGCCCGTTTCCCGGCGACCATCCGCTCGATGCCGTCTTTGTCACCAACCTGTTCGGCTACGAACTCGGACGCGTCGTGCGCCCGGCACGCAATCACCAGATACCCGATCCCGCCAGTCCGTACCGCCTGCAGGCCTGTTCGCAGATCTGGTTCGACCCGCTGCTGCTGAAGCTCGCCCGCTCCTTCCCGACCGTCACGGTCAGGCACCGGCACCGGCTGGATTCGTTTGCGCAAACGGCCGACGGCGTCACCGGCGAGATCACCGATCTCACCAGCGGCAGGCAATACACTCTGGGCGCTGACTACCTCGTCGGTTGCGACGGCGCTGCGAGCCTGGTGCGCCGCAGCCTTGGCATCGAGCTCGTTGGCAAGGGTACGATCGGGTATCCGCTCAACATGTTTTTTCGCGCGCCCGACCTGCTGGCACAAAGCGGTCAAAGGCCGGCGACCTTCTACATTCCGGTCGACCACAGCGGGTTATGGAGCAATCTGCGCATCATCGACCCGGACCGCGGCGTCTGGCGTCTGATGGTTGACCGGGCGGGCGACGGCGTCACGCCCGAGAACGCCGACCGCGCCGGTTATCTGCGGCGTGCGCTGGGCCGTGATGTTGAAGTTGAATGGATTGACGTCAATGTCTGGCGGCGACGCAGCCTGGTCGCGGAGCGCTATGGTGGAGGCCGTGTATGGCTCGCCGGCGATGCCGTGCATCAGCTTTCGCCGACCGGCGCCCTCGGGATGAATTCGGGGATCGGCGATGCCGTAGATCTTGGCTGGAAGATCGCCGCGCGGCTGCAAGGCTGGGGCGGCGGGCGTCTGGTCGACAGCTATGACGCCGAACGCCGTCCGGTCGGCCAACGCAATGTCCGGATGGCGACGAGGTTCTATCAGCACAACGAGGCGTTCTCCGCGTGGTCGCCTGCGCTTGAGGAAGACAGTGTGGACGGGGAACGGGCGCGCCGCGAGCTTGGCGCCATGCTGGAGGAAAGAATTGGCGCCGAATTCCGTACTCTCGGACTGCAGATCGGCTACGTGTATGAAAATTCGCCGGTTTGCGTCCCGGACGACACCCCCGCGCCGCCTGACGATCCGGCGGACTACACGGTCAATGCCCGGCCGGGGGCACGCGCGCCGCATGTCTGGCTGTCCGAAAAGCAGTCCACGCTCGATCTTTTCGGCCAGGGCTTCGTTCTGCTGCGCTTTCCGGGCGCCCCCGAAACCGCCGCAATCACGGCAGCCGCAGAGGCGTGCAACGTCCCCCTGAACATCGTCGACATCGACGTGCCGGCAGCAGCGGTGATCTACGGGAAAAAGCTGGTGCTTGTGCGCCCCGACGGCCACGTGGCCTGGCGTGACGACGTTCCGCCAGTGGACGCAGACGCCATGATCGACCGCGTTCGCGGCGCCTGAGTTATTTGC
>CAZUDR010000041.1:2021-14172 GCA_964618715.1 uncultured Undibacter sp.
AGCGCACCCTGCAGGTAATCGCAGCCCCATTCCGTCAGCAGACGCGCGGCCGCCTCATCCTGCACCCATTCGGCGACGGCCTTGAGACCGAGCCGGCGCGACAGGTCGATCAGGGTGTGCACGAAGGCACGGTCGTCGTCGGATTTGACGATGTTCTGCACGAAGGCGCCGTCGATCTTGACGATATCCACGCCGAGCTTGCGCAGGTTGCGAAAGGAGGTGTGGCCGGCACCGAAATCGTCGATGGCGATCGAGCAGCCGAAATCCTTCACCCTGGCGACAAAGCCGCGCGCATCGTCGACGTCCTGAATGGCCGCCGTCTCGGTAATCTCGACGATCAGACGTTCCGCGACACCCGGATGGGCACGCAGCAGCGATGCAAACCCGGCCCACCAGTCCGGATCGACTGTCGAGGCCGGCGAAACATTGACGCTGGCATGCAAATCCGGCGATCCCGTCAGTTCGTTGACCACCAGTTCGATCATGCGATGGTCGAGCATGCGGATCAGGCCGACCCGTTCTGCCACCGGAATGATGTCATGGGCGCGGCCGAGCTGACCGTCCGGCCGGCGCACCCGCATCAGACACTCGTAGAAGGCGACCTCGCGGCTCGTCGCGCAGACCACCGGTTCGAAGGCGAGCGCGATGCGTCGCTCGTTGAGCGCGGCGACGATCTCGTCGGTGGCGCGCACGCTTTCGCGACGCATTGCGTCCCGTTCGACGTTCGGCTGGTAGGCGTGGAACGAGCCGTGGCGCTTGGCGCGGGCAAGACGCAACGCGTCCTGCGCTCGGCTGAGGATTTCCGGCACGGTACGGGCATGACGGGGCGCATTGACGCCGCCGATCGTGACCGTGACCGCGACGGGGCCGGCCACCGTCGCTACCGGTTCGTCGCGAACACCGGCGAGCAGCCTGTCCGCGGCGATCGTGAGTTCCTCTGCCGTGCATTGGGTGAGGATCACGCCGAACTTGTTTCCCGAATAACGTCCCAGATGATCCTTGCCGCGCAGCCGGGTCCGGATGCGCTTGGCGACCTTGGCGATCACGTCCTCGGTGACATCGAAGCCGTAGGCCTCGTTGAGGTGGCCGAGGTGATCGATGGCGATGAGCAGGAATCCGCAGGAACCGCGAAAGCGCACGCTGTCGTCCAGCGTTGCCGTCAGTATCTCGGTGAGCGAGGCCCGGTTCATGTCACCGGTAAGCGGATCGAACCTGGCGAGCTGCATGAGTTCGCGCTCGCGCTCGTGGCGTTCCGTGATGACGCGCATGACGCCGTGCGCACGCTCCGGCTTGCCGTCGCGACCGGCGAACCAGCGACCGGTGTCCTCGATCCAGATCCGGTCGACGTCGCCGCGGCGCAGGGCGTACTGGACCTGATAGGGCACGCTGACACCGCCGCCCGGCGCGGCCGGCTCATCGAGCACCACGTCGGCCCGGCTCTGGCCCGGCTCGGCATCAACCCGCTGGGCGAAGCGGCGGCCGGTCGCCAGTTCACCGATGTCGGCAACGCCCAGCACGGCCGCTGCGTTGCCGCTCCAGATCAGTTCGTCGGAATCGATCCGCCACTCGTAGGCGACGTCGCCGATCGAGGCGAGGATTTCCGCGGCGTCGGGCGCCCTCCCGGACAGCTGGCTTCGGGTCACGTTCGCCCCTTTTTGAAACGCCCGGGTCGCCGCGGGCGGTGGTCGGCGCATGTGATTGGCGCGTCACGCTAGGGGCAATCCCTAAACAATTCGAAAAACCGGCCGTTTTGCACGCTCCAGGCCGATTTCTGGCCGCGGCACGGTGCTTGCGATGAGCAGGGTAGTCCGCACGGCGGTGTCCCGAATTGAGACAGGCGTTGCAATGTTGACAGAGACCATCAAGGACCGGCTGCAGCAGCCGCTCGACGCGTCGGGCGAATGCCGGGCGCTGGTTGCAGTCCATCCGGCCGCCGCGCCTGCAAGGCCGGCACGCCGTGCCGCCGCTCCCTTCCTTGCCCAACTGATCGCGGTGAAGGACCAGCATCCGCAGACGCGGGACCGCCGCCGCGCAGAACCGCAGGACGCGCTGGCCGCCTACGCCAGCACCGCCGCGCTGACCCGGTATGGCTAGCGGCGCTGTCCTGCGTCGCCCCGGCAACCGCCCGCCCGGGACCCGTGTTCGGGACCGCCGCGGACCGAAGCGACCTTGCAGCCCGCTGACCGCCTAGAGCGGATACTTGTCTGCCGTGATGCCGCACGTTTCAAGAAACTTGCGCACCTGTACAACTTCTTCATTCGGCAAATCGTGATGGGTGTGCGTGAATGCGGCCGAGTGTCCGTTGAGCTTCACACCGATCCGATTTCCGGATTTGTTGTCGATCTCGGCGCCGAGGTCCTCCAGGAGGTGAACTACCCTCCTGAAGTCGATATTGTTGCTGATGGGATGGGCGAACAGGGCGTGCAAGGTCTTGCGATGATGGTGATTCATCTGTGATCGTTACCCAGGAGGCTGTCGGGGATTGACCGCAGCAAGGTTCGCGGCATTCGTATCCAACGTCCTTGACCTATATCAAACCCGCCGCGAGAACTGACAGGGCGCAACGACTGCAGATCGTGATGCAACTGTATTTTTCATCGGAAGACGATCCGGCACCGAAGGGCGTATCGCGGACGATGTGGAAATTGCAATCGGCTTTCCTGACCAGCGCCATATCGGAACGTCTTCCCCCCCTGACAATCCTGTGTGAGCTGCGGTCGCCGGTATCAGGCGGACAACAATGGTGAGATCGCAAACCCCTGTCATCGGTGACGATCTGCGTCTCGAACGGTTCGACCACTTTCCTGATTTACTGCTGGATCTGCCGCCGTCCGGGCTTTGGCAGCGCCTGCGGGGTCCCACGCTCTTCCATCTTCGCGGCCGGCAGGCCCGGCCGCTGTTCGTGAGCGTCCTGCTGCACGGAAACGAGGATACCGGCTGGTATGCCGTACAGTCATTGCTGCGACAGCACCGCGGCAGGGGTCTGCCACGCTCGCTGTTGCTGTTCGTCGGCAACATCGCCGCGGCGAGGGCCAATGTGCGCACGCTGCCATGGCAGGACGATTACAACCGCGCCTGGCCCGGAACGCCGAATCCCGATACGGCGCTTGCCCGCATGCTGGCCGACCTCGTCGAGACCGTTCGGCGCGAAAGACCCTTCGCCAGCATCGATATTCACAACAACTCCGGATACAACCCGCATTATGCGTGCGTGAACAGCTTCGATGATGCGCACCTCCATCTGGCGCGGCTGTTCAGCCGGACGATCATCTATTTCGAACAGCCCGTCGGCGTCCAGTCGGCGGCGCTTGCACCGTTGTGCCCCGCGGTGACGCTCGAATGCGGCCGCGCCGGCGAACAGGCGAGCGTTGCGCATGTCTCCGAGTTCATCGGCGCGGCCATGGCCTTGCAGCAATTTCCCGAGCATCCGCTGCCTGACAGCGACATCGACCTGCTGCGGACATACGCCATCATCCGGGTTCCCGCTGACGCGAGCTTCTCCTATGACGGGACCGACGCCGATTTTCGCCTGCGTGCGGATCTCGACCGGCTGAATTTTTCCGCGCTCGATCCCGGCGTCGTCTTCGGAACGCTGGGCGGCAGCGGGCGGCGTCGCCTCGACATCGTTGCGGCCGAAGAGGAGCAGCCCGAAGGCGGCTATTTCGATTATAGTAGCGGGGAAATCCGGCTCTCGCAGCGGGTCATTCCGGCCATGCTGACGCTCGACCCGAGTGCCGTGCGTCTCGATTGCCTGGGCTACCTGATGCATCGCATCGGCCGCGACGGTCGTCGCATCGCAGACTAACTGAAGGACAGGAGCCGCGGCCGCGTGTCAGCCACCGACCATCATCCCGCCACCCTCGACCTGGATACGCCCGCTACCGCCGGGGAGCTGGCAGCGTTTCACGACTTGCAGACGCAGTTCACCCGCTCGTTCCAGACACTGTTCGGCGATCCAGCCCTTCCGCGAAGCGTGCTGATCATTCCCAGCCTGAGCCTCGATCAGGAGGTGCTGGCCAGGATATCGGGCGTGCACCACTACGAAGAAAGGATGCTCTGCCTGCTTATGCTTCTGCGCATGCCGCGGACGCGGGTCATTTATGTCACCAGTACGCCGGTTTCCGAGACCATTATCGACTATTACCTTCACCTGTTGCCCGGCGTCCCCGGCGTGCATGCCCGCCCCCGGCTGACGCTTGTGTCCTGCGACGACGCGTCTCTCGCCCCGCTGACACGCAAGATTCTCGAGCGGCCGCGCGTCCTGGCGCGCATTCGTGAATCCATCCCTGATCTCGAATCCGCGCATATGACCTGTTTCACGGTAACCGAGCTCGAGCGCAAACTTGCCCTGACTCTCGGCATACCGATTTACGGTTCCGACCCGTCACTGCTGCAGTGGGGTTCCAAGAGCGGTTCGCGAAAGATTTTCCGCGAAGCCGGCATCGAATTGCCGCCTGGATTCGAGGATCTCGCCAACGCCGACGATGTGGCCCGCGCGCTGGCGGAACTGAAAGGCAGCAAACCGGCGGTGGAACGGGCGGTGGTCAAGCTGAACGAGGGATTCTCCGGCGAAGGCAATGCTGTCTTCGATTTTGCCGGCGCCCCCGCCGGGGCCATGCTGCAGCCGTGGATCCGCGATCGCCTTCCGAACCTCGCGTTTGAGGCACGCGGCATGACGTGGGATCTGTATGAGACGAAATTGCGGGCCATGGGCGGAGTCGTCGAGGAGTTTGTCGCCGGCACAATCAAGCGTTCGCCCTCCGCACAGTTCCGGATCGATCCCGCCGGCGGCGTTGAAGCCGTGTCGACGCACGACCAGGTGCTCGGCGGTGCCAGCGGACAGATCTTCCTTGGCTGTCGTTTTCCCGCCGACCAGGATTACCGGCTCGACATCCAGGCACGTTCCGCCAGGGTCGCGCGGATATTCGCCGACAAGGGCGTCATCGGACGCCTCGGGATAGATTTCATCTCGGTGAAAGAGCGCGACGGGTGGCGTCACTATGCCATCGAGGTCAATCTGAGAAAGGGCGGCACGACCCATCCCTTCCTCATGCTCCAGTACCTGACCGACGGGCACTACGATTCCGGAACGGGCGAGTTCCTGACCCCGTCGGGACAACCCTGCTGCTACTACGCATCCGACAATCTCGAATCGGAACGATATCGCGGGCTGACGCCGTTTGACCTGGTGGACATCTCCGTGGCGAACGGATTGCACTTCCACGCCGCCACCAGCGAGGGCGTTGCGTTTCATCTGATCGGCGCCCTGTCCGAATTCGGCAAGCTGGGGGTCGTGTGCATCAGCCGAACGCTGGAGCAGGCAGACAGGCTGTTTCAGAGTACAGTCGATGTTCTCGACAGAGAGTGCAGCGGATAGAGGACGTATCTTGACCAGACCCGTGATCATCACCTGTGCACTGACCGGTGGCGCGCCGTTTACCGGCAAGAACAAGGCGGTGCCGGTGACGCCGCAGGAAATCGCCGACTCCGCCATCGGGGCGGCACGCGCAGGGGCGGCCATCGTGCACATCCATGTGCGCGATCCCGAGACCGGGCAGCCGAGCATGCGGCCGGACCTTTATCGCGAGACCGTTGAGCGCATCCGCGACAGCGGTGTGGACGTCATCATCAATCTGACGACCGGTCCGGGCGCACGCTTCGTGCCCGGCGATGACGATCCGCGGGTCGGCGGCGCAGGGACGACGATGAAGCCATGGCCCGAGCGCGTCACCCATGTCGAGGAGCTCAAGCCCGAAGTGTGCAGTCTCGACGTCGGCAGCATGAATTTCGGCGAGCATGTATTCGTCAATACGCCTGCCCATCTGCGCAAGATGGCCGAAGCGATCAGGAACACCGGCACCAAGCCGGAGCTCGAGGTCTTCGATCTCGGTCACGTCCGCCTTGCCCGCCGCCTGGTCGAGGACGGGCTGGTCAAGCCGCCGCCGCTGTTCCAGATCTGCCTGGGCATTCCCTGGGGCGCCCCGGCGACGCCGGAAACCATGCTGGCCATGCGCGACCAGCTGCCGGCCGGTGCCCTGTGGGCGGGCTTTGGCATCGGCGCCACGCAATTTCCCATGGTGGCGCAGGCCGTCCTGCTCGGCGGTCACGTGCGCGTCGGGCTCGAGGACAATCTCTGGCTGCGGCGTGGCGTGCCCGCCCCGAGCAACGCCGCCCTGGTCGAACGCGCGGTGACGATTATCGATGAGCTGGGCGAGCAGCCCGCGTCGGTCCCGGAAGCGAGACGCATTCTCAATCCGGGCGGGACGTGAGTGTGCAGGGCAGGACCTTGCTACCGCTGGGTCAACGGTACTGACCTATTCCCGACGGTCATGGCGCCCAAACAGGGGCCGGGCCAGGGGCGCCCTATATCCAAGTATAATGTTCGGGTGCCTGCCGGAGCGATTAAAAAAGGGCCGCTCCCATCCCCCAATGAGAGCACGGCCCCGACCTTCACCGATGCCCCCCAACCCTGAGGTCGGGGCCAGTTTTTTCAACATCAGTTTTGTAGAACGAATTGTGCCTGCGGGCTAGATGCGCGCACGCCCTCCATTGCAAATTCCCGGCGATGTTGCCGATCGGCCACGTCGGCCCTGACCCCCGATTCAGCTATCAGCGCCCACCAGATTTCCCGCAGGCAAATCAATCTGGAAGACCGATCCCCGGTCCGCTGCGGCGCGTGCCGAGAGGCGGCCTTCGTGCGCCTCGATAATGGATCGGCAAATCGACAGGCCCATTCCCATGCCCTGCGATTTCGTCGTGAAGAACGGCTGAAAGATATGGTCTGCATATTCCGGATCGATGCCGGGCCCTGAGTCCTCGATCGTGATCAGCACGCCTTCGGGTTCGCGGATTGCCGAGGTCACCCGCAACGTTCGTATGCGATCGGTGACAGCATCCATGGCCTCGACCGCATTCGTGACGAGATTTGCGATCACCTGCTGCAGCTGGACGGCGTCGGCGAGGACAGGTGGCAGCTTCGGATCCAGGTCGGCCCGCACCAGAATCCGATGATGCTGCAATTCAAAATGCAGCAGCACGAGCACATCGCGGATCACCTGGTTGACGTCGACCAAGGCCTTGTCCCGGTTGACGTGCTTGAACATCGCCCGGATGCCGTCGATCACCTGACCGGCGCGGTCACCGGCATCGGATATGCGGTTGAGGGCTGCGCGCACCTCATCAAGATCGGGCGGCGTCTTCGCAAGCCAGCGCAGACTTGCGCTACACCCCAGGGAAACCGCCGCCAGTGGCTGCTTGATTTCATGGGCGATCGAGGCAGCCATCTGCCCTGCCGCGGTCAGGCTGGTGAGCCGCGCAAGCTCTGTTTGCGTTGCCCTCAGCTTGTCCTGCGTATGTTTGCTCTCCGTTATGTCGACCATCGTTCCGATGAATCGTTCCGGCATGGACTCAGGCGCCCGCGTGACCGAACTGTGCCCCCACATCACGGTTCCGTCCTTGCGACGATACCGTTTCACGACCATGTAGTGCTCGACCCGTCCCTGCTGGAGTTGGGTAAGCCGTAACCGGGCTGCGTCACGTTCTTCCTCGAGGGTGACGTCTACAGGTGTCAGCTTGCGCAGCTCCTCGTCCGTGTAGCCGAGCATGGCCCGAAACGCCGGATTTGTGCCGAGGTAGTGCAGGTCCTCATCGAACGTCGCAAGTCCGATGTTCGAGGTCTCGAATATTGACTGCCAGCGCGCTTCGCTTGCCCGCAGCGCCGCGTCGGAGCGCTTCCGCACGAGGGCCTGGGCCATCACCTCGCCGATCACCGTCACCCGCGCGAGAAACTCGGCCGGCCATTCCCGCGGCGACCCGACCGCGCCAAAACCGATGGCGGCAACAATCCGGCCGCCAACCGGCAACGGAATAACAAGGATCGACCGGATGCCAACGCTCTGGTTGTATTTCAACGCACTGGCGGCCTGCGGCGGGACATCCTTGTCCGACCGGATGACGACGGTTCGCCCTGCACGAAGCTCGCTGGCAATCCAGCTCAGGTCGGCAGGTACCGGGCCGATGGCGGGCGGCTCCAGGCCTTCCACCGCCGCCGAGCACAGAAAGTGTTGATTCGTATCGTCGACGAACTCCCAGAACGCGCTGCGGTCAAAGCCGAGAAACCTGAGGATCCGTTCCAGCGCACTTTCGATTTCGGCGACGACATCGTCGACGGTCACGTTCGCAAAGCGCGCGCTGAGGTCGGAAAGCAAACGCTCGAATGCCAGAAGCTCTTCGAGTGACGGGCCGGGCGCACGACGCCGTGTCGCCTTGCCTCTGGCGACTGAACCGCGCTTTTTCTTCACACGCGGTGGCAACCCGTTACCCCCGATCAGCGGACGGCTCCGGATGCAGTCGGCCGTCCCCGCACCAACGACATGTCGCCGCACGCATTGCTGCGCGCCCGGCGGTGCGCACACGCACCGATCGTGGTGCAAAACGGGCCGGGCGGCGAACGTCCCGGATATACTGCCAAATCCGGCGCCACCGGAGCAATTGCCTCAACAGGCGGGGCGGACCGGTCCGCGTTCACCTGCGAGTGAACGGCCTGGCCGCCGTCAGTACCCGATCGCGCACCCGTCCTTGCGCGGGTCGGAGCCGCCGATCAGCACGCCGCGTTCCCAGTCGATTTTGACGGTTTGCCCGCCGCCCCAGGGGCTTGGCGCCATTGTAACGGTGTGCCCGCGCGCCTTCAGGCCATCAATTGTCGCTGCCGGAAGGCCGCGTTCGACCACCGTCTGCTCGTCCTCGAAGAAGAAACGCGGGAAGTCGATCGCCTGCTGCACGTCCATACCGTAATCGTAGGTGTTGAGCATGATCTGCGTATGGCCCATCGGCTGGAAGTGCGAGCCCATGACGCCGAAGCTCATTTCACAGCGGCCGTCGCGCATGGCGAGCGCCGGTATGATGGTGTGCATCGGACGCTTTCCCGGCCCGAAGGTGTTGGGATGGTCCGGCTGCAGCGTGAAGCAGGCGCCACGGTTGGTCAGCAGGATGCCGGTCTTCCCGGTGCAGATGCCGGTGCCGAAATTCGAGAACAGCGAATTGATGAAGGAGCACGCCATACGGTCGCGGTCCACGACGGTGAGATAGACCGTGTCGTTGCCGGGCGACGGCGCTGTCGGCAGCTTCGCGCGGCGCTTCAAGTCGATCTTGCCGGCAAGCCGTTTGGCGAACGCCTTGTCGAGCAGGTCGGGCACCGCCACGCGCATGTGCGACGGTTCGGCAATATGCGTGTCGCGGATCGCATAGGCGAGGCGCGCGGCCTCCAGCACGAGATGACAGCGCTCCGGCCCGAGCGGATCGAGCGACGCGATGTTGAAGTTTTCCAGGATATTGAGCAGCACGAGTGCGGTGAGACCCTGGCCGTTGGGCGGAATCTCGAGCAGGTCGACCCCGCGGTAACTGGTCGAGATCGGCGCGACGACCTCGCCGCGGTGACCGGCGAAATCCTCCGCCGTCAGGAACGAACCGCGCGCGACAACCGTCTCCGCCATGTCGTCGGCGATCTCGCCTTCGTAGAACGCGCGCGCCCCCTTGGCGGCAATCGTCTTCAGCGTCTGTGCCAGCGCCGGCAGGCGCACGACGTCGCCCTCCGCCGGCGCCTTGCCGTCGAACAGGTAATGCTTCGTGGCACCGGGATCGGCGGTGAGCTTGGCGACGCTCCGGCTCCAGTCCCACGCCACCCGCTGCGACACCGGAAAGCCGTCCTCGGCGTAGCTGATCGCCGGCTGCAGGGCGCGCGCCAGATCGAAACGGCCGTGCGCCTTGAGGATCTCGTCCCTGGCCTCGATCGCGCCCGGCACCGTGACCGCGTGCACCGAGGTCGCGCCGACGGCCTCCATGCCCTTCTCGCGCAGGACCTGGTCGGAGGCCTTCGCGCCGGCGCGGCCGCAGCCGTTGTAGCCCCAGACCGGTTTGCCCGGCTGCGCAACGAGCGTGAAGCAGTCGCCGCCGATACCGGTGCTCTCCGGCTCGACGACGCAGAGCACGGCGCTGGCGGCAACCGCGGCATCCACCGCGTTGCCGCCCGCACGCAGGGTGTCGATCGCCGCCAGTGTGGCCAGCGGATGCGAGCTTGCCGCCATGCCCTCGCCGGCGATCACCGGCGAGCGGCCGGGCAATTGAAAGTCACGGCTCATCGGAATTTCCGCAACGTTGATCCGGTCAGGAGGTGAGGTGATCGATACCCTGCACAGACAGGTCGCGCTGGGCGGTGCGCAGGGTCACCGCGAAGCCGCCGAGGACGTCGATGAAGCTGACGACCAGCAGCAGAAAGAAGGTACCGGTCGCGGCCTGCGGCACAAGCAGGAATTCAACCAGCATGGCGAGGAAGAGCACCAGCGACAGCCCGTGATCCACCACCGTGCGCACGCCGATACGCGTCGCCTTCATGATCTCGCCGAACAGCAGGAGAATGGCAAACGCCACCAGCACCTCGCTTGCCGTCATTGTCCAGTCGGCGCCGGAAATCATATGGATGCTGGCGATCGTGCCGGACCAGGCCACGCCCGGCATCATGAAGACGACAATGTTGTAGATGGCAAAGGGGATCAGCAGCAGCGGAATGCCGATCAGGAACATGCCGGATTCCCCCTGTCCGCGGCGCTCGGGTCAGGCCGACGTCTTCACCTTGAGCACCTGGCGGCCCTTGTACATGCCGGTCTTCAGGTCGATGTGGTGCGGGCGGCGCAGTTCGCCGGAATCCTTGTCCTCGACATAGGCCGGCCTCTTGAGCGCGTCGGCCGAGCGGCGCATGCCGCGGCGGGACGGCGAGGTTTTCTTCTTCGGCACAGCCATGGGATCAAACTCCTGAAATATCGCAAATCTCGGTGTCGGCGGGGCTTATAGAGGATGGGTTCGGCCAAGGCTAGGGGCAGTTTCGGGACCCGGTGGCGACCAGTTCATGATCCCTGCAGACAGGCGGTGACGGCTTCCGGCGCCCGCGCCGCGCGTGCGCGGTAGAGGCCGGCCAGCCGGCGCAATCCGGGGCCGGGGCGGCGGGCGTCGCGGTCGTGCGGATTGGGCAGTTCCGCCGCCAGCAGCGCCGCCTGGGTCCGCGACAGGCTGCGCGCGGAGCGGCCGAAGGCGCGGCGGGCGCCGGCCTCGGCGCCGAACTCCCCGTTCGGGCCCCATTCCGCGATGTTCAGGTAGATCTCGAGGATGCGCTGCTTGCCCAGCGTGAGTTCGATCCACAGCGCCAGCGGAAATTCGAGCGCCTTGCGCAGCCAGCTGCGGCCCTGCCAGAGGAACAGGTTCTTGGCCACCTGCTGGGTGATGGTCGAGCCGCCGCGCATTTCGCTGAGGTCTCCGGCGTCCTCGATCGCGTCCTGGATTTCCGCCAGGTCAAACCCGCGGTGGCTGCAGAAGCGGCCGTCCTCGGCGACGATCACCGCCCGCTGCAGGTTGGGCGAAATGCGCGTCAGCGGCAGGTAGACGCGCTCGACCCGCTCGCCGGTCATGCGCCGCCAGATCATCAGCGTCGAGACCGGCTGACCGAAGGCGTAGAACGGCGTGATCACATAGGGCAGCAGCAGCAGCACCAGCAGCGCCAGCAGCACCGCGCGCACCGGCCGTGCCAGCCGCGGCAGCCGCAGCATGTCGTAGGCGACGGTCATTTTCCGGGCAGATCCGCGCTTGCCGGGCGAAACCATGGCGGGACCTTAACGCATCCGGGGGCAATTGCGGCGACCGCGCCGCTGGGGCAAACAGACATGATGAACGCGGGTTCCACCCAGGATTTCGCCACCCGTCTGGCCGCCGCTGCCGGCGAGACCGAGGGCGTGCTCGAGCGCCTGCTCGACGATGCGGCACTGACGGGCGAGATCGCCCGGCCGCCGCGGCTGACCGCTGCCATGCGCCATGCCGTCCTCGGCGGCGGCAAGCGACTGCGTCCTTTTCTGGTCACCGAAAGCGCCACCCTGTTCGGGGCAAACCGCGCCGGTGCGCTGCTGGCCGGCGCGGCGCTCGAGCTGGTGCACTGTTACTCGCTGGTGCACGACGACCTGCCGGCCATGGATGATGACGACCTGCGCCGCGGCCGGCCGACCGTGCACAAGGCATTCGACGACGCCACCGCCATTCTCACCGGCGACGCGCTGCTCACGCTCGCCTTCGACGTGATGGCGCGCCCGGAGGTGCATCCGGACCCGGGCGT
>CAZUDR010000042.1:0-14151 GCA_964618715.1 uncultured Undibacter sp.
TATCAGCCCGCGCGCTACGGCCATTCGGTGGCGCTGGAGGAGACGCTTGGCGCCATCGCCGAACTGGTCGAGGCCGGCTATGTGCGCCACATCGGACTGTCGGAGGTGTCTGCCGACACGCTCCGGCGGGCAGCGGCGAGTGTTCCGATCGCCGCCCTGCAAATCGAATATTCGCTGGCCAGCCGCGGCATCGAGCGGGACATCCTTCCGGCGGCGCGTGAACTGGGCATTCCGGTCGTCGCCTATGGAGTTCTCTCGCGCGGCCTGCTGAGCGAGGCGACACTCTCGAACGGTGATGTGGCGGGCAGCATTCGAGGTCGCATGCCGCGCTTTGCCGGGGACAACCTGCCGCGCAACCGCGCGCGTGTGAAGGAACTGGCGGACCTGGCCGGGGCGCGCGGTGCCAGCGTGGCACAGCTTGCCTTTGCATGGGTCGCGGCGCAGGGCGGCGACATCATGCCACTGATCGGGGCGCGCAACCGTGCCCAGCTCTCCGATGCGCTGCGCGGGCTTGAACTGCGGTTGAGCGGTGCCGAGCTGGCAGCAATTGAGCGGGCGATGCCGAAGGATGCCATCGCCGGCGAGCGATACGGCCCGCTGGCGATGCAGCACCTGGACAGCGAATTGCCGGCCTGAGACGCGAAGGACGTGATTGCTAGCCGCCGCGCAGGCGTGAAATCAGTTCCGAGGTCGGCCAGGAATCGGCGGGCATGCCGAATTTGAGCTGCGCCTTCTTCACCGCGGCGCGCGTGCCGGCGCCGAGCTTGCCGTCGACGTCGCCGGCGTCGTATCCGCGCTGGTTGAGCAGCTGCTGCACCTGCTTCGTCTCGGCAATCGACAGGGATTCCACCCGCTCTGCACCGGAATGGTCGACCTCCGGCGCGCCGGCCAGGCGCGCGGCGAAATAGGCGACAGTGGTCGAATAGACGAATGCGTTGTTCCAGTCGACGAAGACCTTGAAATTCGGGTAGGCGAGAAACGCAGGCCCGTGCCGTCCCATCGGCAGGATCAGGGAGGCCGGCATATCGCCCTTGGGCAGCCGGCCGACCGGCCGCACGCCCCACGCCACCCATTGCGAGATCGGATGCTGGATGTCGAGATCGGCCTCGTGCCACGGCAGGTTGGGCGGCACGCGCACTTCCTGCAGCCACGGTTCGCCGCGCCGCCAGCCGATCGTCTGCAGGTAGTTGGCGGCGGAGGCGAGCGTATCGGGCACGCTCTTGATCAGGTCGCGGCGCCCGTCACCGTCGAAGTCGACGCCGTACTTGACGTAGCTGGACGGCGTGAACTGCATGCCGCCGAATTCACCGGCCCAGTTGCCGTTCATCTCGTCGACCCGCTGGTCACCCCGCTCGATGATGCGCAGGGCGTCCATCAGCTCGGGACGGAAGTGCTCACCGCGCCGGCAGTCGTAGGCAAGCGTCGCCAGCGAGGGCAGAATCTTGAACTTGCCGAAGAGGGCGCCGAAATCGCTTTCCAGCCCCCAGACCGCGGTAACCACCGGCGCGGGCACGCCATATGCCCTTTCGATCCGCTCGAACAGCGCGGCGTACTGCTTCATCTTGGCGCGACCGTTCGGCATGCGATAGCCGCCGACCAGCCGGTCGGAGAATTGCAGGAAAGTGAGGTTGAAGACCGCCTGCCCCTGGTCGCGGCGGATCACCGCCGGGTCGAAGCGTAATTCCGGCGCCGCCGCGGCGATCACGCGCGGCGAGATACCCTCGGCAATGGCGTCCTTCTTGAACTGGTCGAGCCAGCGATCGAAGCTGCCGGTATTCTGGCAACGGGCGGCGGCCGGTCCGGCCAGCGCGGTGGCGAGAAGCACTGCCGTCCATTTCAAGACCGATTTCCGCGTCATCAGAGCCTGCCTGGTTTGGAGGAATCGCCGGTGAATTTGCCCGACGCGCACCACCGGTCAAGAACGAACGGCGATGAGCGTTAAGGGCGATTGCCGGTACAACCCGGTAACGTGAATTCGACCGGCAATGTGGGCAAATCATGGTTTAAATCCGTGCCCGTGAATGCTTCATTACCGGACTTTCCATCAGGACAGAACGTCGCATGCAGGTTCTGGTGATCGGTGCCGGTGTCGTCGGCCTGGCCGTCGCCCGCGCTGCCGCGCGCAAAGGCCATGACGTCGTGGTGACGGAAGCAATGTCCGCCATCGGGACCGGCATTTCCTCGCGCAACAGCGAAGTTATCCCTGCCGGCCTTTACGCTCCGTCCGGCTCGCTGCGCGCGCGCCACTGCGTGCAGGGGCGCCGGATGCTCTACGCGTTCTGCGCGTCACACGGCGTGCCGCATCGCAAGTGCGGCAAGCTGGTGGTGGCGGCGAATGATGCCGAGCTGGAACGGGTCGACGCCATCGCCGTTCGGGGCGGTACCAACGGCGCCGAAGGGCTGGAGATGATCGACGGGAAAGCGGCGCGCGTGCTCGAGCCGCAGCTGCACTGTCGCGGCGCGCTGCATTCGCCGGAGACCGGCATCCTCGATGCCCACGCCTACATGCTCGCGCTGCGCGGTGAACTGGAGGACGGCGGCGGCGCCATCGCCTTCAACACGCCGGTGCTCGGCGCAGAGCGCAGGAAAGGACAGTGGTCGGTCCGCTTCGGCGGGATCGAAGCCGAAGATTTCACTTTCGATGCGCTGGTCAATTGCGCAGGACTTGGCGCGCAAAGCGTCGCACGCACCATTGCGGACTATCCGGTCGCGCGAATCCCGCGGCAGGTGCTGGCCAAGGGGAACTATTTCACCTTCACGGGCAAACCGGCCTTCACCCGGCTGATCTATCCGACGCCGATGCCCGGCGGCCTCGGCGTGCACGTGACTCTCGACCTCGCCGGCCGCATGCGCTTCGGCCCCGACGTCGAATGGATCGAGCAGGAGAACTACGACGTCAATCCGGACCGTGCCGGTATCTTCTACGAGCGGATCCGCACCTACTGGCCCGCCCTGCCCGACAATTCGCTGGCGCCGGACTATGCCGGTATCCGGCCCAAGCTGACGGGGCCGGGTGAGCCGGCGGCCGATTTCATGATCGAGGGACCGGCGCAGCACGGGCTGCCCGGTCTGGTGCACATGTTCGGAATCGAATCGCCCGGATTGACGAGCTCGCTGTCGCTGGCCGAGGAGGTTGCCGGCTATCTGGAGAGCTGAGCGCTTTGCATCGCGGCCTCGTCGGCAGCGCCAGTGGTCAGCGGCGCCGAAACCGGCGTGGCGTTGACCGTGTTCGGCGGCATCACGCGGATGTCGGACAGTGTCTCGCGATAGCTCCTGGAAAAGCCGGGATAGGATTCAACCGGCGTGAAGTTCGCGCGCTTATCCCGGTCACCGGAATACGCCACCAGGCCTTCGCGGGTGGCCACGACGTCACCGCGGTGCAGGGTGGGGTCATCCTTGACATCGATATGGGCAAGACCGAATGCGTCGCGCCCGTTGCAGGTGCAGCTGTCGACCATCTGCTTGCGATAGCGATAGGCGTTGGGCATCTCGGGATAGCGGCTGCCATCACGGGCAACGGCGTAGTCGATGTTGCCACCCGCGTAGAGACGCGTTTCACTCGCAGGGCAGAATGCCTGACAGGCCTGTGCCGCGCTCATGCCGGGACGGCTGCGCACCGGAAAGTAGCGGCCGTCGCAAGTGCGCACACAAAATGCCCTCGACGGTCCAAAGTCACGGTCGACAGTCACCACGCGCTCGTAGCGATCCTGCCTCTCGTTGTGCAGGCGGGAAACGGGATCGGCGAGGGCGCGGGGAATATTGCGCACCGGCGGCGGTGCCGACACGCCCCGCAGCGCCATGCGGAGTTCACCGAAGAAGTTCTGGAAGAATCCTTCCGCGGCGGCCGGCGCCGACACCGCGCAAACAACGACTCCGCCCGCCACCACGGCGGCGGTAAGGCGGAACATCACGCTGCTATTACGCATGCCCATTCTTTTGCCTCGCCCGTTCGGGTGGCGCGGGAATCTGCCACCCGGATCAACGCCCCGGCGCGCGCAAGGTTGCGTCCCGCAGACAGCAAGGAGGTCGCATCCGGAGGCCGGGGTCAACGGCAGCAAAGCGAGTTGCGGTAAATGCGTGGTTATAGGCGGGCGTCATGGCAGGTCACCGGCGCCGGAACCGCGCGCAATAGCTAAAAATTGATTTATTTCATCCCGCCGAAACCGAGGGACAGCGCAACCACGCCGGGCGCCGGCTGTCGCGCCCGCCAAGTCGGCGCGGTGACTAGAAGTAGGACAGGATCAGAAACGCGGCGAGGATCACCGCGACCCAGAAGGCCATGCTGCCGGTCGGCCAACTGGCCGCAAGCACGCCCTGCGGCCCGTGGTGGCGATATAGCGTGCTGCCGATGTGCAATGCTGCGGTCGTGACCGCGCCCATTACCCGATCATATGTTCGCGCGCTGACGGCATAGACCCACCGCGCCGTGCGATAGCCAAGCCGGCGATAGAACCAGTCGAAGTCGAGATTGATTGAGCGCAGCTCCGGCGGATAGATCCCGGTGCGCATCAGCACCGTGAAGGCCAGCGCCGACAGGAACAGCAATTGCGTCTGTCCGACCACGTGATCGAGGCTATAGGGCACGTAATCGACCGGATAGGGCAACAGGCTGTAGAGCAGCGAGGGGAACGATCCGATCGCGATGCACAGAGTTGCGGTGACCGCCATGGCGACCAGCATGTTCCACGGTGCCTCCGCGCAACGCTTGCCTGAATCATGGGCGAAAAAGGCGAAGTAGGGGATCTTGATGCCGGCATGATGGAAAACGCCGGCGCTGGCGAACAGCAGCACCAGCCAGGTCCAGAAGTAATCCTTTTCCATGGCGGCGGCGATCACCATCGACTTGGTGACAAAGCCGCTGAACAGCGGAAAGGCGGAGATCGAAGCTGCCCCGACGATGCAGAATCCGGTCGTCCATGGCATCGACTTGTAGAGACCGCCCAGCTCGGAGCCCTTGATGGTGCCGACGCGGAACAGGACCGCGCCCATCGACATGAACAGCAGGCCCTTGAACAGGATGTCGGCGAACGCGTGCGCCACCGCCCCGTTGATCGCCAGTTCGGTACCGAGACCGATGCCGCAGACCATGAAGCCGAGCTGGTTGTTGAGACTGTAGGCCAGTACCCGGCGCAGGTCGTTCTCTATGACCGCATAGAAGATCGGAAAAGCGGTCATGGTGGCGCCGATCGGAATCAGGATTTCGGTGCCCGCATAGCCGCGGGCGAGCGCATATACCGCCACCTTGGTCGTGAATGACGAAAGGTAGACCGTGCCCGAGACGGTTGCCTCCGGATAGGCGTCCGGCAGCCAGGTATGAAGCAGCGGGAACGCGCATTTGATGCCGAAGGCGATGAAGATCAGCAACGTTCCCGGCGACGTAAGTCCCAGCGCCGTGAATGCCAGCGATCCCGTGTCCCGGTAGTGCAGCAGCAGGCCGGCGAGCAGCAGCACACCGGAACCGATCTGCAGCAACAGATAACGGTTGCCGGCGCCGTAGGCGGCGTCGGTTCTTCGGGCCCAGATCAGGAACACCGATGCGACCGCCAGCATTTCCCAGAAGATGAACAGGGTAACCAGATCGCCGGCAAAGATGGCTCCCACCGCGCTGCCGGCATAGATCGGCGCCGCGACCTGCTGCACGAGATCGCGTTCCTTCAGTGCATAGATGCCACCCAGCAGCGCGGCCAGCAGGAAGATATATCCGAACAGCAAGCTGAGACGGTCGACGCGCAGGGTTACCAGCGGCAGATCGAAGAGCCGGATCTGGCCAAGCTCGCCGTGCGGCAGGGTCAGCAGGTAGACGAAGGCGATGACCGGCAGGAGCAGCGTGAACGGGCCGCGCAATACCGGCTTCAGCAGCGGGATGATCAGCGCGCCGAGGATCAGGATGAGGCCCGGCGAAAACTCACCGATCATAGTAGTCCTCCGGGCGCATCAGCACGCGGCGCAACTGCTTGGCGATCAGCACCAGTGCGACACAGGCAAGGAAGCCGTAGATGCCGTAGAAACCGAAGATGTGCTCGATTGCAAAGGGCCCATGCTTCGGAACGAAGATGTCGATGGCGATGAGGACGGCGCACACGCCGTAGAACCAGTGCACCAGCTTGTCGACGTTGCGATGGTCGTCGAGCCAGTATTTCTTTTCATCGCGTGGCGACCTGGCGGCCATGGTGCTCATCCCGTGTTCAAGGGGCGGACAAACAGGCCCGCCAACAGGTTTTCGATCATGCCGGCGCCGAAGAACAGAACGATGCACAGCGCGGCGGTGGTGCACAAGGCAATCAGACAGGCGACCGGTGCTTCCTGAAGCTTCACAGCACCGGCGGATTGCCCCGGCAAGGGCAGGAAGAAGGCGCGGGCTACGATCGGCAGGAGGTAGGCGACGTTGAGCAGCGAGCTGATCATCAGCACCGCCACCACGAACAGGTGGCCGGAATCGATTGCGCCGAGCGCCAGCACCCACTTGCTCCAGGTGCCGGCGAATGGCGGGAGCCCGATAATGCTGAGCGAGCCGACAAGGAATGCCGTCATGGTGACCGGCATCTTGCGGCCGATGCCGGCCATGTCGCTGATCTCGGTCTTGTGCAGGGCGGTGTAGATGGCGCCGGCGCAGAAGAACAACGTGATCTTGCCGACGGCGTGGGTGGCGATGTGCAGTCCGCTGCCCAGGATACCGGTGGCGTTGGCGAGGGCCGCGCCGGTCACGATGTAGGCGAGCTGGCTGACGGTCGAGTAGGCGAGCCGCGCCTTGAGATTGTCGCGCGTCAGCGCGATCAAGGAGGCGAGCAGGATGCTCGCCGAGCCCACATAGATGAGCCATTCATTTGCGCCTGAGGCGGTCAGCGTCTCCAGTCCGAAGATATAGACCACGACCTTGACGACACAGAATACGCCGGCCTTGACCACCGCCACCGCGTGCAGCAAAGCGCTCACCGGCGTCGGCGCGACCATCGCCGCCGGCAGCCAGCGGTGCATCGGCATCAGCGCCGCCTTGCCGATGCCGTAGACATACAGCCCGAGCAGAGCGGCGAGGAGCGTGCTTCCGGTGCCGGCCAGGATGCCGCCGGATTTGAAGTCGACGGTGCCGGCCAGCACATAGGTGATGATGATCGCCGGCAGGAACAGCATCAGCGACGAGCCGAGCAGCAGCAGCAGGTAGATCCGGCCCGAGCGCATCGACTCCTCGTCGCGGTGATGCGTCACCAACGGATAGGTCGAAAGCGTCAGCGCCTCGTAGAACAGGAACAGCGTGAACAGGTTCGCCGCAAAGGCGATGCCGATGGTGCTGCCGAGCGCGAGCGCAAAACAGACATAGAATCCGGTCTGGCGCGGCTCGTCATTGGCCCGCATGTAGCCGATCGAATAGATCGAATTGACGATCCACAGGCTCGAGGCAACCAGCGCAAACAGCATGCCGAGCGGCTCGATGCCGAACGCGATGCTCACGCCCGGCACGACCTCGACGCCTGTCCACAGCGGCCGGGCGCCGTTCATCACCGGCCCCACGATGGGGATGAGGACCGCAAGCAACACGACTGCCGCCGTGAGAGTGACGGCCTCGCGCAGGTTCGGCCGCGCCCGGAACAGCGGGATGAGCAGGGCCGCGGCGAACGGCACCGCGAGTGCCGACAGCATCAGGCAGGCCGGACTTGCGTCGACGCTCATCCGCGGCCTCCAAGCAGTATGGTGGCGGCGCGCTCGGCAATGCCGGCAGTCCAGGTCGTGTCGATACCGAAGTAGATGACGGCGGCTCCCAGCATGAGCGTCGGCACGAGCATGCTCGGCGGCGGATCGCTCGCCCTGGCGGCGGCGGGACCGGTGTCGCGGAACCAGATGACCTCGACCAGGCGGCCGACATAGACGAGGGAGAGCAGTGAACTGGCGACGATCAGGAACACCAGTAGCCAGCTGCTGTCGTCGAGCGCCCCGATCACCAGGAACCATTTGCTGATGAAGCCGACGGTGCCGGGCGTGCCGACCAGGCCGAATCCGGCCACCGTGAACGCGGTCATCGTCCACGGCATGCGGCGACCGATGCCGGCGAGGTCATCGATCTTCACCGAATCGATGCGGAAAACGACCGCGCCGAGCGCCAAAAACAGCGCTCCTTTCATCATCGCATGATTGACGAGATGGACGATCGCACCGGTGAGGCCGGCCTTGTTGGCCATGCCGATGCCGAGCGTGATGTAGCCGATCTGGCTGACCGATGAATACGCCAGCATGCGCTTGACGTTGGTCTGGAAGATGGCGACAAAAGCGGCGACGAACATGGCCGCAAGCGAGAGCACCATGACGAACTCGTCGATCGCCAGCGTGCGGAAATCGATCGCCTCGCCAAAGACGCCATAGGCAAAACGGATCAGCAGATAGATGGCAGCCTTGGTCGAGGTCGCCGCCAGGAATGCAGTGACGACAGACGGCGCATAGGCATACGCGTTCGGCAGCCAGACATGCAGCGGGAAGATCGCGAGCTTGAGTCCCAGCCCCACGGCGATGAAGGCGAGCGCGGCGAATATGGCATGGGGCTGCACGACGAACGCGCCGGGTAGCCGGGAAGCGATGTCGGCAATGTTGAGGCTGCCGGTGGTGACGTAGAGCAGGCCGATGCCGATCACATAGAAGGTCGCACCGATCGTGCCCATGATCAGGTACTGGAAAGCAGCCAGCAGGGCCCTGCGATCGTGGCCGAGGGCGATGAGCACGTAGGTCGACAGCGAGGAGATTTCCAGGAAGACGAAGGCATTGAAGGCGTCGCCGGTGGCGGCGATACCCAGCAGGCCGGTCAGGCACAGCAGGTACATGCAGTAGAACCAGGACTGCCTGTCCGCGTCGACCTCGGCAGCCACACTGTGCCAGGCAAACGGCATGATCAGCGCGCCGACCGCCGAGATCAGCATCAGCACCAGGCCGCTGAGAACGTCGATGCGGTATTCGATGCCCCAGGGCGGCTCCCAGCCGCCGAGATGGTACGAAACCGGGCCCGTGGTCATCGCCTGCCAGAGCAGTAGGCCGGAGATGACCGGCATCAGCCAGCTCACAATCAGCGCGACGACATAGGCCGTGCTGCCGCGACGGAAAAACGCCGCCAGTAGCGCACCGAACAGCGGCACCACGACCTGCAGGATCGGAAGCTGCGCGAGGATGCCGTTCAAGACTCGGGATCCTTCGCGAGAATCTCGTCTTCCTCGATGGAACCATACGCGTCGTTGACGAGGGCGGTCAGCGCGAGCCCAAGCGCAATTGTCGCCACGCCGACGACGATGGCGGTCAGGATCAGAACGTGTGGAAGCGGGTTGGAGTAAACACTGTAGGCCGGATCAAGGATGGGCGCCGTGCCCTCGAGAATCTTTGCGGGCGTGATGAACAGCAGGTAGACCGACGTCTGGAAAATCGACAGACCGACCAGCTTTTTCACCATGTTGCCGCGGGCAATGACGATGTACAGGCCGCCCATCATCAGAAAGATGGTGATGACGTAGTTGTAGTGGTTGATAAATGTTTCGATCGCTTCCATCAGCGCCCTCGCTCGACGAAGGCGTAATAGAGCGAGCACATGGTACCGGCCACTGTGACGAAAACGCCGGCTTCGACCAGGAATATGCCGAGCTCGCGGGCGTGCGCGCCATGCCCCAGCACCGAATAGTCGAGGAAATTCTTGCCCATCGCCAGGCCGAAGGCGCCGGTGCCGGCAAAGATGAGCACGCCGAGGGGCACCATGCGCTGGACGACGGCCTTGGGCGCGACGCGCTGTGCGGTGTTGATGCCGAAGGTGAGAGACATCAGGATCACCATGCCGGCTGCAATGACGCCGGCCTGGAAGCCGCCGCCCGGGCTGTAGTCGCCGTGAAACTGCACATAGAGTGCAAACAGCAGGATGAACGGCAGAACCAGCTTGGTGCCGACGCGCAGGATGACGTCGAACTTCATTTCGACCCCCGCCTGCGACGGCCGCGCAGCAGCAGCATGACACCGATTCCGGCGGTGAAAATCACTGTGGTCTCGCCCAGCGTGTCGTAGCCGCGGTAATCGGCGAGCACCGACGTGACCACGTTTGGCACGCCGGTTTCCTCGATCGACTTTTCGAGATAGCGGGGCGCGACGTGCTTGTGGATCGGCGAGTCAGGACTGCCGAACGGCGGCAGAGACAGCGTCGCCCAGACAACCGCAATACCTACGACGATGGAGGTAGAAAGCGGAATGATATTGCTGCGCCACGGCTTGATCTCGCTCGATTTGCACAAATGCAGCGTGGACAGCATCAGAACCAGCGACATGCCGGCGCCGACCGATGCTTCGGTCAGCGCCACATCGACCGCGTCGAGCGTGATCAGCACGCTGGCCATGAGGAAACTGTACACACCGCTGAGGATGACGACGCCGAACAGGCTGCGCTGGCGCAGGATGGCGATCGTCACCACCGCGAGCATGGTCAGCAGCGTCATGGTGATGATCGAGACTATGCCTGCCTCCCCTTGGTCGCGCCGGGAATGGGGTCGGCCGTCGCATCGCGGCGGCGGCCGCGGCTGGCCAGCAAGGGCTCGATGTGCTCGTGCAAGGCGGCCTGTGCCAGCGCGTGCGTGATCACCGGGCCGGCGAAAAAGAACAGCGCGAGAATGAATACCAGTTTCAGCGTCACGAGGCTCAGCCCGGCCTGCAGCATCAGGCCGATGAAAAGGAAGCCGATGCCGGCGGTGTCGATGACGCTGGTCGCGTGCATGCGCGTGAACACATCGGGCATCCGTACAAGACCGATCGCGCCGGCGACGGTGAAAAAGGAACCGAGCAGGATCAGCGCCCAGGAAAGAATGTCGACGGCGAGCGCCATCAGGCGTCATCCTCCTCGTGATCGTAGGCGAGATCGCCGTGGCGGAAGAATTTGAGCACCGCCAGGGTGCCGATCAGGTTGAGCAGGCCGTAGGTCAGGCCAATATCGAGAAATTCCGGCCGTCCGGTGAGGAAGCCGAACACCGCCAGCAGCATGATGGCCAGCGAACCGACCGCATTGGCCGCCAGCGCGCGGTCGAAAACCGTCGGTCCCAGAATGCCGCGCGTGATGGCGAGCGCGAGCGCTACCAGAAGGGCGATAGCGGCAACGGCAAACATCAGCCCGCGCCCTCGAATTGCGCGACGCGCGCATTCATCTCGCCGGCTTCGAGCTCGCGCGCGCCGTCCTTGACGAGGGCGTGCACCGTCAGTTCCTTGCCGGCGACGCCGACAGTGATGGTGCCCGGTGTCAGCGTGATCGAATTGCCGAAAGTCGCAATGCCTGAAGGCAACTTCTGTTTTGCATGCACCACCGTCATGGTCGGCGAGATCGGCAGGCTCGGCTGCAGGATGATCCTGGTCACCGCCCAGGCCGACTTGACGATCTCGGCAATAAGCCAGGGATAGTAGATCAATGTGCGCGGGAGCAGTTCGAACGGCTGGCCTTCACGGTCGATGATCTGTGCGCGCAGGACTGCGTAGACGCATACCGCGGCGCTGACCGCGCCGGCCGACACCAGCCACGTCGTATAATGGCCGGAGAGCGCAAGCCAGAAGGCGAACAGAAATCCGCCCAGACCGATTTCACGCAATGCGCCCCTCCCATCGCCTGTTTTGCCCCTCGCACGCGCCTGCGCCCGGCGAGGCTCGCCCTTCGCCGGGCGTGCATTTTTGTTAAGTTCGCCTGTTTCGCGGGATCACCGCAAGTGGTGCTGATAAAATGTCTCTTGTGCGGCGGCAACCGCCAATGCGACGCGCCGTCGCGCCGTGATAGGGTCACCAGGGCAAAAAGGAGCGGGCGATGGCAGGATCTGTTCGTTTCAGCAATCCGGCGACGCTGGAGAAGCCGCCGGGTTATTCACAGGTGGTCGAAATTACCGGTCCGGCCCGCGTCGTCTATATCGCCGGTCAACTCGGCGTCGACCGGAACGGGAGCTTCGTCGGCGGGCCGGGCGACTTCGACGCCCAATGCAGGCGGGCCTTTGAAAACCTGAAGGCCGCCCTGGAGTCGATCGGTGCGGGTTTTGCCGACGTGGTCAAGATCACCAATTTCCTCGTCGGCATGGAGAACATGGCCATATTCCGCGCCATCCGCGACAGCTTTCTCAATACCGCCGCGCCGCCGGCCAGCACCACCATCGGCGTGCCGGCGCTGGCGCGCCCCGGCGGACTGTTCGAGATCGAGGCAATCGTCGCCTTGCCGGCCAAGGCGCAAGCGAAGGCGAAAGGCAAACCGGCGGCGCGCAAGAGCAAGCGCAGGGCAGGGACTGCCAGGCGAACCAGGCGGTGATGCTACGGGCCGCGACAGGACAGATCGCCGACCGGATCAGCACCATCATGGTTAACGCGCGTGCTCGACGTTGAATTGCGGCGTGGCGGTGTTCCACCGCGCCAGTTCGCGGATGACAATGCATATGCCCGCCGATAAAATTATTTCGGGTGGTATAATGGGGAATACGGGCCGGAGTGTGCCGTGGTCGCGGCTCCGGGTTCGGGGAGTTTCCTGAGGATGCGTATGCGTCGCGTGTTTGCGATGGCGCCGGTCGCGCTGTGTCTTGCGCTCGGTGCCTGCGCCAGCATTCATAACCTGCCACTTAACGAACCTTCCGCCGATCCGCTGACCGTGTCGTCTGCGCGCGCCGCGACGCTCGCCGCGCGCGAGGAGCAGGGCGCAAGTGGTGACGCGGTCATCGCGCTCGCGTTTTCCGGTGGCGGCACGCGCGCCGCGGCCTTCGGTTACGGCGTGCTCGACCAGTTGCGGCGCACGCCGCACCCGCGCCGCGCAAGAAGCGAAGACCTGCTCAATCACGTCGGCCTCGTTTCGGGCGTCTCCGGCGGCTCCGTGATCACAGCCTATTATGGCCTGAAGGGACGCGCGGCGATGGATGACTTCCGCCAGCGCTTTCTGGCGCAGGACCTGATGTCGCACCTCGACACGAGGGTGAGCCTCGTCAACTTCAACAGGGCGCTGGCCGGCGGCGTCAATACCGACGTGCCATTGCGAGACTGGTTCAACACCCACCTGTTTGACAACGCCACTCTCGGCACCGTGCTCGCACGCGGACGGCCGATCGTGTTGATCAATGCAACAGACGTGTACAGCCGCGTACCGTTCGTGTTCTCGCCGGAGACATTCGCGGCAATCTGCAGCGACATAAGGGAGTACCCGCTGGCGGGAGCGGTGGCTGCCTCGGCAGCCGTGCCTGCGGCTTTCGCGCCGGTCGTGCTCGAAACCTATCCCGGCCGATGTAACACGCCACTCCCGTCCTGGGTCGAACGGTCGGCGAGAGACACCACCGGCTCGCCGCTGCTGCGCGCCTATGCAGAAGCGCTGAAACTGGCGCACGGCGGCAAGGTGAAATACATCAAGCTGTTCGACGGCGGCATGGTCGACAATTACGGGCTGAGCGGGCTGACCATCGCGCGCGCGTCATCCGGCACGCCCTACGGGCCGCTGGGACCGGGGGAGGCCGTCAATTTGCGTCGCCTGCTGTTCGTGGTCGTCGACGCCGGCCAGGGACCGACGGGCAACTGGGACGAGACAATCGAGGGGCCGTCCGGCAAGGAACTGGTCAGCGCGTTGCTCAGCGCCATGATCGACGCCAACAGCCGCTCGAGCTATCAGGCCTTCCAGGCCACCATGCAGAACTGGCGCAACGACATTGTGCGCTGGCGCTGCGGGCTGAAGGCGTCGGAGGTGGCGCGACTGCGGGGCCGGCGCGGGCGCTGGAACTGCCGCGATCTGAAGATTACCGTCACGCGCATCGGCTTCGATCAGCTGGATCCCGCGCGGGCCAAACGCCTCGGCGACGTGAAGACGACATGGACGTTGCCGGCGAACGAGGTTGACGAGCTCATCAGTGCCGGCGGCGACGCGCTGGAGGCAAACCCGGCGTATCAGAGGTTTCTGAAGGAGTTGTGAGGCGCTAGTGCGCCTCGTCCCAGTTGCCGGCAGCCCGGGCATCGACCTGGAGCGGTACGCGCAGGGCAAGGGCCGGGTGCGGGGCGTCTTCCATCACGCTCCTGATCACCGGAAGGGTCGCGTCGACCTCATCATCCGGCACCTCGAAAATCAGTTCGTCATGCACCTGCAGCAGCATCTGCGCACGCAGTCTGGCCTTCTCCAGTTCCGGCTCGATGCGGATCATGGCGCGGCGGATGATA
>CAZUDR010000043.1:0-3546 GCA_964618715.1 uncultured Undibacter sp.
CGCTGGCGCCGATCTGGGTGCGCAAGATGCCGAGGCGCGAGGCCGAGCAGATCGCACTGCATTACCTGACCAGGGTCAAGATCCCCGAGCAGGCCGCCAAATATCCGGGGCAGCTCTCCGGCGGCCAGCAACAGCGTGTGGCCATCGCGCGCGCGCTATGCATGAACCCGAAGATCATGCTGTTCGACGAGCCGACCTCCGCGCTCGATCCGGAAATGGTGAAGGAGGTGCTCGATACCATGGTTGGCCTGGCCGAGGACGGCATGACCATGCTGGTGGTCACTCACGAAATGGGCTTCGCCCGCGAGGTGGCCAACCGCATCGTGTTCATGGACGAGGGGCAGATCATCGAGGCCAACGCGCCGGAAGAATTCTTCGCCAACCCGCAGCACGAGCGCACCAGGCTGTTCCTGAGCCAGATTCTACGCTGAGGCTGGCGCCGCTGACGATACCGGAGGATTTTGCACGGTGGTGCCTGCGACGGCACAGACCGGGCGACGCGCTCAGCTCTTTTCGACCGGCAGGTCCGGGCGCGATCCCCATTCGGACCACGACCCATCATAGACCTGGCCAAACGGCTTGCCCAGTGCCTCGAGCCCGAGACTGAGGATGACGGCCGTGACGCCGGAGCCGCAGGTCGTGATCACCGGCTTGTCCAGGTCGACGCCGGCCTTCTCGAAGGCCTTGGCGATGCGCTCGCGGGATACCAGGCGTCCATTCTCGACAATCTCCGTGAACGGCAGGTTCAGCGCGCCGGGCATGTGCCCGGAGCGCAGACCCGGTCGTGGCTCCGGATCGGTGCCGGCAAAGCGCCCGGCCGAGCGCGCATCGAGCACCTGCGTCTGCCCGTCGTTGAGTGCCATCTGCACGTCGCCGTGCATGGCGACCGCGCCGGTATCCATCTCCGCCTTGAAGGTCCTGGCCGGTCGCTTGTTCTCGCCTTTCTCGGTTGGCCGGCCCTCCGCCTTCCATGCCGGAAAGCCGCCGTCGAGAATAAAGACGTTCTTGGCGCCGAAGATACGGAAGGTCCACCACACGCGGGGTGCGGAGTAGAGACCCACGCCATCGTAAACGACGATGGTGTCTTTCTCGCTGATGCCGAGCGCGCCGGCGGCCTCGCCGAACTGGTCGGGGCCGGGCAGCATGTGCGGCAGTTCGGTGGAATGGTCGCTGATCCCGTTGATGTCGAAGAACACCGCACCGGGAATGTGCTCGACAAGATGCTCCGCGCGTGCATCGCGCTTCTGGTTGGGCAGATAATACGACGCGTCGACGACGACGACGTCAGGCTTGCCGAGTTGACCGGCGAGCCATTCGGTGGACTTGAGCCAGCGGCTCGCGGGAACGTCATTGGCCATGGGTCAGCTCCGGTGCGGAATTGGCGGCAGATTGTGCGAAACGCGTGACATGTGCAACCGTCGAAAGGGCGGAAGGTTGCAATCAATTTCGCGCTGCCGCAAATGATCGACGGAGCGCCTCTCAGGCGAACACCAGGCGTACGCGCCGGTTCTGCCTGCCCTTCTTTTCGATCTGGCTCACGCGAATTGCGCCGATCTCGCCGGTCGAACGTACGTGCGTGCCGCCGCAGGGCTGGAGATCAAGTCCGGCGATCTCGATCAGCCGCACACGGCCGGTCCCCATCGGAGGCTTCACCGACATGGTCTTGACCAGGCCGGGACTGGTGGCGAGTTCCTCGTCACTGATCCAGCGGCTCGTCACGCCAGCATTGCCTGCGATCATTGCGTTCAGCCTGGAGGTGATCTCCTCCTTGTCGAGGCCGGCCTCGGGGATGTCAAAGTCGAGCCGGCTTTCGGCGTCGCCGACAGACCCGCCGGTCACCGCATAGGGCAATACGGCGGACAACAGGTGCAACGCCGTGTGCATGCGCATGCGCGCGTAGCGCTTGTCCCAGTCGATGGCTGCCGTGACCGCATCTCCGATTTGAAGGGCAGGGGCTCCGGCCGCGGGCACGTGGGCAATCTCGCTTTTGGCTGCGTCGGTGTAAACCGCAGTCTCGATCGGGATGTGTTCACCGTTGTTCGTGGTCAGCGTCCCGGCATCGCCCGGCTGACCGCCGGATGTCGCATAAAATACCGTGCGGTCGAGGATGATACCCCCGTCCTCGGTCACGGCTTTCACCTGCGCATTGCAATCCTTCAGATAGGCATCGTCACGGAACAGGCATTCGGTCGGCATCACGCTTTCGCCTGTACAAAGGGAGGCTTGATCGATGACTTGTGCTCCATCCAGGCCGGCACTGGCAGTTTCTTTGAACGCAGAAACTCCGGATTGAACAGTTTCGACTGATAGCGCGCGCCGCCATCGCAAAGGATTGTCACGATGGTGTGTCCCGGCCCGAGGTCCTTTGCGAGACGAATGGCCCCGGCAACGTTGATGCCGGAGGAGCCTCCGAGACAGAGTCCTTCATGCTCGAGCAAATCGAAAACGATCGGCAATGCCTCCTCGTCGGGAATGAGATAGGGCTTGTCGACCTTGATATCCTTGACGATGGGCGTGACGCGTCCGAGCCCGATGCCTTCGGTGATCGAGTTGCCTTCCGTGACCTTGGCTTCGCCGTATGCGAACAGGTTGTACATGCCTCCGCCAGACGGGTCGGCGACGCCGATCGTGACGCCCGGATTCTTCTCGCGAAGATAGCGTGACACACCCGCCAAAGTGCCGCCGGTACCGATGGCGCAGATGAATCCATCGATGCGACCGCCGGTATCCTCCCAGATCTCGGGGCCGGTCGACACGTAGTGGGCCTTGAGGTTGTCCAGGTTGTTCCACTGATCGGCGAAAATGACGCCGTTTTTCTCCGATGCTTTCAGTTGTTCTGCGAGGCGCCGCCCGACATGCTGGTAATTGTTCGGATTGGCGTAGCCAATCGCCGGCACTTCAACGATTTCGGCGCCGCACAGACGCAGCATGTCCTTCTTTTCATGGCTCTGTGTTTCCGGGATCACGATAATGGTGCGGTAGCCGCGTTCGTTCGCGACGAGCGCGAGTCCGATGCCTGTATTGCCGGCGGTTGACTCGACCACCAGCCCACCCGGCTTGAGTTCGCCGCGCTGCTCGGCCTCCAGGATCATCTGGCGGCCGGGACGATCCTTGACCGAACCGCCCGGGTTCATGAACTCGGCCTTGCCGAGGATGGTGCATCCGGTCGCTGCAGACGGGCCTTCCAGCTTGATCAGGGGCGTGTTGCCGATGGCGTCAACGATGCCGTCGCGAATTTGCATACCTTGTTCCGCTGGCTGCTGGGGCTGTCGGCGACCCTAGTGGAGCCCTGAAAGTGCCACAAGACCGGGCGGACGGCAGTTACAGGCGGCCTAACCCCCGAATTTCTGTGTCGAATTGAGCCGCCACCCGGCTGTCTGGAAACGTCCTCGAAACCATATCGGCGCATTGCAGTAAGCGTAACCTATCGCATTCACTACTTTTTTCCGGCAAGGCCATATTCGTGGCCGTCTTGGGGATGCCGCGAGGTGTCTGCCCTCACCGAAAAGGGGCGTGTTCCGCCGTGATGAGTCTCGACGTCAATAC
>CAZUDR010000043.1:3556-13844 GCA_964618715.1 uncultured Undibacter sp.
ACCTTCAACCTCGCTTACCGGCTTCAGGTTATCCAAATCATGAGGGCACGCTATCTGCGGCTCAAGTTCTGACATGTCAGAAATCGAAGATTTCTGAGCATGCTCAGGAATGCCTTGCATTCCTGACACATCAAAATCAATTGTTTTTGGAAAACCTGGCTGGACAATACCCTGTTCATGGTGACGATCTACGTCGAGGCCATTCTCGGCCTTTTGCTGCTTTTTGCCTGGGTTCAAAACACCGCCATCACCGCAGTCGCCTGGTGGGGATTTGCGCACCTGTTGCGCGCGGCGTCAGTCACGCTGTTCGGGATGTACGGATCCGCTCCGGATCTGATCTCCATCGATCTGTCCAATGCACTTCTGTTCACTGCCTTTGCAGTAACCTGGACCGGGGCGCGTGTGTTCGACGGGCGTCCGGTCGAGCCGGTGTATCTGGTCTCCGGTGCGGTGATCTGGCTGCTGATCTGTCGACTGCCCGTGCTCAACGATGCGGTCGGGCTGCGTTCGCTGATCGCCTCCGGGATCATCACTACCTATACATGGCTGACCGCATACGAATTCTGGCGCGGCCGCGACGAGCAGCTCGTCTCCCGCTGGCCGGCGATTTTCATGCTGTTTGCCCACGGCGCGCTGTTCCTGCTGCGCACGCCCCTGGTCGCCCTGTTGCCGGCGGCGCAGTCCAACGACGTCAACGGCAGCGTCTGGTTGACCGTGCTCAGCTTTGAAGCGCTGCTGTTCACCATCTCGATTGCCTTCATCCTGCTGGCGATGGCGAAGGAGCGCACCGAGTTGCGCCATCGTATAGCCGCGATGGTCGATCCATTGACCGGCATCGCCAATCGCCGCGCCTTCCTGCAGGAGGCTGACCGGATCGAAAAACGTCATGCGGCGCGTCCCCGCCCGGGCGCGGTATTGCTGCTCGACCTCGACCACTTCAAGTCGATCAATGATCGCTTCGGTCACGCCGTCGGCGACCATGTGCTGGAGATTTTCACCGAAGCGGCACGGGAATCGGTGCGAGCTACCGATCTGATCGGCCGGATGGGCGGCGAGGAGTTTGCGGCCGTGTTGTACGATACCTCGAGCGACAAGGCGGTGGCCGTGGCTCACCGCATTCGCGAGAGCTTTGCCAAGGCTGCGCAGGACGTCGACGGTCGCCCGGTTTGCGCGACCGTAAGCATCGGAGTGGTGCATTGCGACGGCCCGGTGTTCGACGTTGGCGAGCTGCTGGCGCAGGCCGATCAGGCGCTCTACTTTGCCAAGGAGCGCGGGCGCAACCGCGTCGAGCTGGCCACACTCGACATGCTGATCGATCGCAAGGATGCCGAGCCGGCGGTTGCAGCATCCTCGGCTGCTGCATCCAGAAGCGCAGCCTGAGCGCGCAGCAAGGGCCGGGAAAGTTCCACCTCGGGCGATGCCTGCACAGACTTGCACTTGATGCGTTGCAGCCTTGCTGCCGCGCGCTTTCGCATTGACCGCCACCTTCGATATAGTTCAGTTTACAACGAGTGGGCCGAATGCCGGCCCACGAGATGGTGGGATTCCAAACTAATTCAAGGATGTACGGGAGGTGGAGATGAAGATATTCCGATGGCTGGGGCTGGTTGCTCTGGCAGCGTCGGTGGCCGGAGTGGGCGCCAGCGCCCAGGCCAAGACGATCAAGATCGGCGTGGTATTGCCCTTCAGCGGCCCCAATGCCGACCTCGGTCATCAGATCGACAAGGCGTTCGACCTCTACGTCAAACTGCACGCCAAGGATATCGCGCCGCACACGGTGGAAATCATCTAGCGTGACGAAGGTCCGCCGACCGGTGCGCAGGCGAAGACGGTCACTACCGAACTGATCACCAACGACAAGGTGGAAATTCTTACCGGTTTCGTGTTCTCACCGTCGGCGATCGCGTTGGCTCCGGTGATCAACAAGGCGAAAGTGCCGATGGTCATCGCCAATGCCGGCACCGCCTGGATCACCAACCTGTCGCCGTATTACGTGCGACTGTCGTTCAGCATGTGGCATCCGGCCTACCCGATGGGCGCGTTTGCCTATGACAAGGTCGGCTGCAAGACCGCGGCGGTTGCCTATACGGACTTCCCGCCCGGCAAGGACTCGGTCGGTGCCTTTCAGAACGGTTTCGAGAAGGCGGGCGGCAAGGTGACGCTGTCGATCCCGATGGGAAGCCCGGCACAGGTGCCGGACTTCACGCCCTTCATCCAGCGCGTCAAGGACGCCAAGCCTGACTGCCTCTATGCCTTTATTCCCTCCGGCGCACACGCGACCGGCCTGATGAAGGCATATGGCGAACTCGGCCTGCGCAAGGCCGGTATCAAGCTTGTCGGTCCCATGGACCTGATCCCCGACAACAAGCTGCAGGACATGGGAGATGCCGCCATCGGCACCGTCGTGATGAGCCACTATGCGGTCGATCTCGACAATGCTGCAAACAAGGCGTTCAACGCGGCCTGGCTCAAGGAGTACGGCGCGGATTCCTACCCCGACTTCATGTCGGCTGCGGGCTGGGACACGATGCATGCCGTCTTCGACGGCATCAAGAAGCTGGACGGCAACGTGTCCGATGGCATGAAGTTCGTCGATGCGCTCAAGGGCTGGTCGGCCGACGGTCCGCGCGGTCATGTCATGGTCGATCCTGCCACCCGCGACATCGTTCAGGACGAGCATGCCATGGAAGTGTACCGCAAGCCGGACGGCAAACTCGGCGTCAAGGTCATTGGCACGACCGAGAAGGTCAAGGACCAGTGCAAGGTGCTCAAGCTCGGCCGTTGCGGCTCGTGATCCTCTGATCCGGATTTGACACCAAACTGCGCCGCCGCGCATAAGGGCGCGGCGGCGTTTTTATGATCAGCGGGTAGGGGTCATGCCGCAGATTGCCAACATTACCGTCAGCATTCTGTTCGACGGCTTGGCCTATGCCATGTTCCTGTTCATTACCTCCGTCGGCCTGTCGGTCACGATGGGGCTGATGGGGTTCGTCAATCTGGCGCACGGCGCGTTCGCCATGGCCGGCGGTTATTTCGTCGTCTCGCTGACGCGCTCCTACGGCGTGGGCTTTGTCCCCTCTCTGATTATCGCCGCATTGCTGGCCGCGCTGGTCAGCGTGCGGTTCGAGCGGCGGCTCTACCGACGTTTTTACAGGGCGGGGGAGCTCGACCAGGTGCTGCTCACCATCGGTCTCGCCTTCATGGCGATCGCCACATTCACCTATTTCTACGGACCGATCCCGAAATCGGTGCCGCTGCCGGACTGGCTCCAGGGCGATGTCAATCTCGGGTTTCGCAATTTCCCGACCTACCGCGCCTTTGTCATCGTGCTCGGCGCCGTCCTGGTCGCCGTGCTCTGGTATGCCTTCGAGCGCACCAGCATCGGCGCCAGGATCCGCGCCGCGGTAGACAACCGGCGTATGGCGGAATCGGTTGGCATCAATGTCGACCGGCTGTTCACGCTGACATTTGCGCTCGGGTCGGCATTGGCAGCACTCGGCGGCGGCCTTGCCATCCAGCTGTTCGGCCTGACACCGTACTTTGCCGTTCTCTACCTCGTTCTGTTTCTGATTGTCGTTTCGGTGGGCGGTCTCGGCAGTCTGCAGGGCACGCTGCTGGCCGCGCTGGTGCTCGGTATCGTGGACACTGGCGGCAAATACCTGATCTCCGAGGCGGGCGGCTTCTTTATCTACGTGATGACGGTGATCATCCTCCTCATCAAGCCGGCGGGATTCTATGGCCGCGAATGAAACCAGGCCTGCGCCACGCGGCGCCTCGAATGGTATGAAGGCGCGCGACCGCGCCGCCGGGTTCCTGTTGAGCCGCCATCGTTTCCGGCTCGCCGAAAGTCTGCCGTGGCTGATCGCGATCGCGGTCTATTTCCTGTTTCCGGACCGGCTGACCTTCGGCAGCCAGGTTCTGATCATGATCCTGTTCGCGCTCTCGCTCGACTTGATCCTCGGCTATGCCGGCATCGTGACGCTCGGCCATGCCGCCTTTTTCGGGGTCGGCGCCTACACGGTGGGCCTGATGGCATACCATTGGGGCTGGAGCGAACCGATCAGTGGCCTGTTCGCCGCCGGAATCATGGCGGCCATTGTCGGCTTCATATCGGGCTGGTTCCTGTTGCGCTATCACGGGCTGACGCTGTTGATGCTGACGCTCGCCACCGCCATCATGATTCTGGAAACCGGCAATTTCCGCTCCGACATCACCGGCGGCTACGACGGTCTGCCCGGGCTGATTTTTGATCCGATCTTCGGCGTCTTCGAATACGACCTCTACGGGCACACGAATTATGTCTATTCACTCGTGGTGCTGGCGATCCTGTTCTATGTCGTGCGCCGCATTGTCTATTCGCCGTTCGGGCAGGCGCTGACCGGAATCCGGGAGAACGTGCGCCGCATGCACGCGATTGGTTCACCGGTGCACCGCCGCCTGGTGACGGTCTATACCGTTGCCGCGGGCATTGCGGGCGTCGCCGGCGCATTGTTTACCCAGACCAACGCCTACGTGACGCTGACCGTGTTCGACTTCGAGGTGTCGGCCGAGGTCATGGTGATGCTGATTCTTGGCGGCACCGGCCGTCTCTATGGGGCTTTCGCCGGCGCCGCCGTCTACATGATCCTCGAGGACCACCTGTCCAAGCTGAGCCCGACCTTCTGGCAGTTCGGAATTGGCCTGCTGTTGCTGGTCACAGTGCTGTTCGCCCGCCGCGGCATCCTCGGTCTGGTGGAAGATCTCGCCAGTTTCCGCTTTGGCTGGTTCCGCGCGCATGCGCCGTCGCTGCCGCGGCCGGCTGCCTGGACGCGGGAGCAATGGCGCGGACTGGGCATCTCGGCGCTCGACGGTGCGCTCATCGGTCTTGTCGCCGGTTTTGCCGTCAATCTCGACCGGGCCGAGCTGCTGCTCACCTGGTTCACCGATTATCCGTTGAGCGTGATTGCCTGGGCGGGTTGCGGTGCGCTCGTCGTCGTCGCCATCAACGTGGTCTACTACATGTTCACCAGCCGTCCGGCCGTCGAGGGGCGAAGCCGATGACCGTTCCGGCCCTCGACGTGCAGAGCCTCAACCGCAGCTTCGGAGCGTTGCAGGTGACGCGCGACGTCGACCTGACGCTTCAGCGTGGCGCCCGTCATGCGCTGATCGGGCCCAATGGCGCCGGCAAGACGACGTTGGTCAACCTCATCACGGGGGTGCTCAGGCCGTCATCGGGCCATGTCAGGCTCAACGGCGAGGACATCACTGCGCTCAGCCAGGCCGAGCGGGCGCGGCGTGGCCTGGCGCGCACGTTCCAGATCAACCAGCTGTTCCGCGGGCTTACCGTGCTGGAGAACATCTGCACCACCATCGGTGAGCGCGACGGCCACAACGAAAATCTGTGGCGCGCGGCCGGTGCAAATCGCGCAGTTATTGACGAGGCGCTTGATCATCTGGAATCGCTGGAGATCGTGGATGATGCGCTCAAGCTGGTGCGTGAATTGCCCTATGGTCGCCAGCGGCTGGTGGAGATCGCCATTGCGTTGGCGCAGCGCCCGCGCGTGCTGCTGCTTGACGAGCCGGCTGCCGGTGTGCCGTCGTCGGAGAGCCACCTCATTCTTGACGTGGTGGCGGCGCTCGATCCCGACATTGCTGTGCTGATCATCGAGCACGATATGGACGTGGTGTTCCGCTTCGCCAGGGAGATTACCGTGATAGTACACGGGGCCGTATTCACCCAGGGCACGCCCGATGAAATCAAGGCCAACGAGCGGGTGCGCGAGGTCTATCTTGGTCAGGGGGAGGGCGGCCATGGCTGAGCGCGCGCTTGAGCTCGATGGCGTTTACGCCGGCTACGGCGAGACAGTCGTGCTGGAAGACATCCGACTCGTGGTGGAGGCCGGCGAAACCGTTTCCGTCATCGGTCGCAACGGCGTTGGCAAATCGACGCTGCTGGCCACGATCATGGGACACACCACACTGCATGGCGGCCGGGTGCTGCTGCACGGAGCGGATATTTCGCAGCTTGCCACCTATCGGCGGGTCACTGCCGGCCTCGGACTGGTGCCGCAGGAGCGGGAGATTTTCCCTTCGCTCACCCTGCTGGAAAATCTTGAGGTCGCCGCGCGGCCGGGGCCATGGACGGTCGAAACCGTGTTCGAATTGTTCCCGCGGCTGGCCGAACGCGCTTCCAACCGGGGCAACCAGCTTTCCGGTGGCGAGCAGCAGATGCTGGCGATCGGCCGCGCGCTCATTGGCAATCCCTCGGTGCTGTTGATGGACGAGCCGTCGGAAGGTCTGGCGCCGGTGATCGTGGAGGAACTTGCCCGCGCGGTGAAAAAACTGTCGCAGGAAAGCGGATTGGCACTGGTGCTGGTCGAGCAGAACTCCCGGCTGGCGCTCGATATCGCCCCGCGCGCGGTGGTGATGGACCGCGGGCAGATCGTCTATGATGGTGACAGCAAGACGCTGCGCGACGACCCCGACAAGCTCGACCAGTTCATCGGTGTGGTGAAGGGCTGAGGCTGGCACGCAAGGGGCCAGGTGCGGACGCCGTACCGAGGGCTTGGAAGGAGCGGGGGGATGCGCCAGAGTTGGTGCGCGAGGTGCAGCGATGGACTACGACAAGCGTGACGCCAAGGCCTATGCGCGGGCACATATGAGGGGCATCTGGGCGGCCGCCCTGCAACCTTTCAATCCCGATCTGACGCTCGACGAGGCCGGCTTTCGCCGCAACCTGCGCCACTGGGTCGACGATCTTGCCATCGACGGCGTGTTCGTCGGCGGCAAGCAGGGCGAGTTCTTCTCAATGTCGCTCGGCGAGCGCAAACGCGCCTTCGAGATCGCGGTCGACGAGATCGGCGGCAGCGCCACCATCATGTCGTGTTCTGACCAGAACATGGACGTGGTGATCGAGCTCGCCCGCCACGCACAGTCGATCGGCGCCGAATACATCGTCGTGCACGCACCGGTACTGCATTTCCTGAAGAGCCAGGACGAAACCCTGCTCAATTACTACCGCGCCATCAGTGACGCCGTCGACATCGGCATTGCGCTCTGGAGCCACCCGGACTCGGGTTACCTGATGAGTCCCGAGCTGTGCGCACGCGTTGCCGAACTGCCGAACGTTGTGGCCATCAAGTACAGCGTGCCCCGCGAAATGTATGCCCGGCTGACCGAACTTGCCGGAGACATGCTGATCGTCAGCACAGCCTCCGAGGAGGAGTGGTACGACAACATGGTCGAGCTTGGCTGGCGGCTCTACCTGTGCTCGGCGCCGCCCTATCTCATGCAAACCAGGGCTGACCGGCGCATGCGCGAGTACACGGATCTGGTGTTCGCCGGCGAGGTCGACAAGGCGCGGGCAGTGCGCGACAGCCTCGAACCGGTGCGTGAGGCCATCCGGCGCACCCGGCCGGCGGAGAAGCCGCAGGCGCATTCGAAGTACTGGCAGGAACTGCTCGGTCAGGCCGGCGGCCCGGTGCGGCCGCCACTGTTGCAGTTGACGGAAGCCGAGAAGGCGGCAACCCGGGCGGCGTTCGCCGGCTGCGGCTTGAAGGTGGGCGACGCGCAGTCGTCCGCGGCGTGAAGGGAGATGGCGATGCTCGACCGACCGCGATTACAGGCCTTCAATTTCCAGAAGTGGATTGACGAGAACCGGCATTTGCTCAAGCCGCCGGTCAACAACAAGCGGGTGTTCGAGAATGCTGACATGACCGTCATGGTGGTTGGCGGGCCGAACGAGCGCGTCGACTTCCATGACGATCCGGTGGAGGAATTCTTCTACCAGCTCAGAGGCGACATGCTCCTCAAGATCGCGGAGGAGAACCGCATCTACGACGTGCCGATCCGCGAGGGCGAGGTGTTCCTGCTGCCGGCGCATGTGCGCCATTCACCGCAGCGGCCGCAGGCCGGTTCCGTCGGCCTCGTGGTCGAGCCCAAGCGGCATGCCGGGGACGATATCGACGGCTTCGAATGGTACTGCTTCGAATGCGGTGCGCTTGTGCACCGCGCGGAAGTCAAGGTCGAACACCTCGTGCGCGACCTGCCGCCGATCTACGAAGCCTTCTACGCCGACGAGGCCGCGCGCAAGTGCCCCAACTGCGGTGCGATTCATCCGGGCAAGAAGCCGCCGCCAGGCTGGGCCAGGCTCTAGGACCGGCGCAGCGGCGGGCTGCGGCCCACCATTGCAATTGGTCACGAGGGATCGCATAGGCTACGCGCGACCAGCGGAGGTAGCCCGAACGATGAAGCGCAGCGACGACCGTATTCTCTCGACCCATGTCGGCAGTCTGATCCGCCCGCCGGACCTGCAGGAGTTCCTGCGCGCCAGACAGGGCGGCAAGCCGTACGACGAGAAGGCCTATCAGCAGTGCCTCGCTGACGGCGTGGCGGAGGTTGTCCGCCGCCAGGCGGAGGCCGGCATCGACGTGGTGAGCGACGGCGAGTTCGGCAAATCGATCAGCTGGGCCCAGTATGCGCTCACGCGGCTGTCCGGCTTCGAACGCCGGCCGATCAAGGACGACAAGGCCAATCCGTTCAAGCGTGGTGCCGATCGCACCAGGTTCGCCGAATTCTACGCGGAGCTCGACGCCAAGGAAACGCCGGCTACCGTCAGCGAAGCGATCTGCATCGGTCCAATCGCCTACACCGGCAATAACGAGCTCACGCGTGACATCGCCAATTTCAAGGCGGCGCTGAAGAAGGTCCAGGTCGAGGAAGCCTTCCTGCCGGTGGCGGCGCCGTCGAGCGTCATTCCCGATCGCAAGAACGAGTACTACAAAAATGAAGAAGAACTTCAGCTCGCCATCGCCGACGCCATGCGCACCGAGTACAAGACGATCATCGACGCCGGCTTCCTGGTGCAGCTTGACGACGCGCGCAGTGCCGTAACCTACGATCGCATGGTTCCGCCGGCGACATTCGCCGACTACAAGAGCTGGCTCGACAGGCAGATCGAGATCATGAATCACGCCATCGAGGGACTGCCAGCCGACCGCATCCGCTATCACGTATGCTGGGGCAGCTGGCCGGGCCCGCATACCAGCGATGTGCCGCTGAAAGACATTGTCGACATCGTGCTCAAGGCGAGGGTCGGTGCTCTTGTCATCGAGGGTGCCAATCCGCGTCACGAGCACGAATGGCAGGTATGGAAGTCCGCCAGGCTCGGTGCCGGCCAGATACTCATTCCCGGCGTGATCAGCCACGCCACCAATGTGGTCGAGCATCCCGAACTGGTGGCCGAACGCATCGTGCGGCTCGCCCGCATCGTCGGCCGCGAGAACGTCATCGCCGGCACCGATTGCGGGTTTGCGCAGGGACCGTTCTATCGCCGCGTGCATCCCTCGATTCAGTGGGCGAAGCTGGAGGCGCTGGCCGAGGGCGCTCGTCTGGCCAGCAGGGAACTGTGGGGTCGCGCGGCGGCCTGACTGCCGGAGAAGGCGGCTTTTCAGTTTTCGCCGTCATGCGCTAGGGTTTCCGCCACGAGGCAGAATATTTCCGCCCGAGCCGGAGCCAGCGCCATGAACGTCAATACACAGGCCGCCAATGGCCTCGCCATTCCCTTCGATCACCATCGCCTCGACCGGCTGATGGACGAAGCGGGTATCGACGTGGTGCTCGCGACTTCCAAGCACAACGTGCAGTACCTGCTCGGCGGCCACCGGGCCAATTTTTTCGATTTCATGGATGCGACCGGCGTAACCCGCTACCTGCCGGTCTTCATCTATCCGAAGGGCGCGCCGGAAAAGGCGGTCTATGTCGGCCACCGGCTGGAGGGCTTCCAGCACCAGGCCAGGCCACTGTGGACACCGGTCACCGACACCTCGTCGAACGGTTCGACCGAAGCCATGCAGAAGGCGGTCGACCACATGAAGAAGACGGGGCTGAAGCCAAAGCGCATCGCGACCGAGCTGGGCTTTCTGCCCTACGATGCCGCGCAGGTCCTGCGCGACGGTTTTCCCGACGCCGAATGGGTGGACGGGCTCTACGTGCTGGAGCGCCAGCGGCTGGTGAAGTCACCTGCCGAACTGGCGCTGCTGAAATTCGCCTCCGAAGCAGTGATCAACGCGATGCTGGCGACGATCGCCAAAACCGGACCGGGGCAGACCAAGGCCGAGGTGGTGGAAACGTTGCGCAAGGAGGAGACCCTGCAGGGGCTCAATTTCGAATACTGCCTGATCACCTGCGGCATCAGCATGAACCGGGCGCCGTCCGATCAGGTTTGGGGCAAGGGCGAGATCATGTCGCTCGATTCCGGCGGCAACTATCACGGCTATATCGGCGACGTCTGCCGCATGGCGATCCAGGG
>CAZUDR010000044.1:0-13771 GCA_964618715.1 uncultured Undibacter sp.
GTAGACGATATAGCTGTGGCCGGTGACCCAGCCGACGTCGGCGGTGCACCAGTAGATGTCACCGTCGTGATAGTCGAACACGTACTGGTGCGTGATCGACGTATAGACCATGTAGCCGCCCGTGGTGTGCAGCACGCCCTTCGGCTTGCCGGTCGAGCCCGACGTATAAAGGATGAACAACGGGTCTTCGGCGTTCATCTCCTCGCACGGGCAGTCGGCCGGGACGGTCTTGGCGATCTCGTCGTAATAGACGTCGCGGCCCTCCTTCATGTTGACCTTGGCGCCGGTGCGGCGCACGACAACCACGGTCTTGACATGGCCGACACGGTCGCAGGCGGCGTCGGTATTGGCTTTCAACGGAACCTTGCGGCCGCCGCGAATGCCCTCGTCTGCGGTGACGACGACGTCAGACTTGCAGTCATCGATGCGGCCGGCCAGCGAATCCGGCGAGAAGCCGCCGAAGACCACGGAATGGATCGCGCCAATGCGCGCGCAGGCAAGCATGGAGACCACCGCCTCCAGGATCATCGGCATGTAGATAGTGACGCGGTCGCCTTTCTTGACACCGCGTGCCTTCAGCACGTTGGCGAAGCGGCAGACCTCCGCGTGAAGCTCCTTGTAGGTGAGCTTCTTGTCGTCCTTGGGATCATCGCCTTCCCACAACAGCGCCGTCTGGTTGCCGCGCTTGTCCAGATGGCGGTCGACACAGTTGTAGCAGGCATTCAGCGTGCCATCCTCGAACCATTTGATCGAGACGTTGTCCGGGGCGAAGGAGGTGTTCTTGACCTTCTTGAACGGCCTGGTCCAGTCGATGCGCCTGGCGTGTTCGGCCCAGAAGCCGTCGGGGTCCTTGACCGAGCGGGCGTACATTTCCTGGTATTTCGCGTCGTCGATAAAGGCGCGCTTTTTCCAGTCGGCCGGCACGTCGTAGATCTTGTCGGACATCGAAGCTTCCTCCCTGCCCGCAGGCTGGTCCCCGCGGGCATTTATGTATTTCGTTCCGTTGGCCCATTATGCGATGGCGTTTGTCCGGCGGACAAGGCGCGGAAGGACCGACTTTTGCAGGGGGTCGGGCGGGTCTAGACGCCCCAGGCGCCGATGATCGCGCCCATCAGCAGAAGCACGCCCAGCCAGTGTCCGCCGTCGATGGCGATGAGCCGGTGGCTGCGCAGGCCGAACATGTTGTTGACGGTGAGCGTTGTGATGACAAATCCGAGCCAGACGAAGGCTCCGGAGATGAGGCCGTTTTTCACGTCGACCGCTCCCAGATGGCCGATCAGCCCGGCGAGCACCCAGGCCATCACCACATTAGCGACGAACGAGATGATATAGGGCCAGGGGCCGGCGCCCTTGCCATGGTGGGCGCGCATCTGCTCGGACGTGAAGCCGTGTGCCGCCATCCAGGGCCTGGCCAGCGCCATGTACCAGACCGCACCGAATCCCCAGCCGGCCACGGCCGCGACCAGCACCGCCCAGTAGTTCATGCCTGCGAAAGTCAACTGCGCTCACCCCTCCGTCGCCGCGGGACGATCCCGCACGAACCGTCCCTAGCTCTTCAGTCCACCCATCTTGCATACGGTCTTCCATTCCTCCGCCGTGACGGGCTGGACGGACAACCGCGTGTTGTTGATCAGCACCATCTGTCCGAGCTTCAGCTCTTTCTTCACGTCGTCGATGCTCACCGGTCTCGGCAGCGGCGCGAGGGCCCTGACGTCCACCACCACCCACGGCTCGCCCGGCTTCGCGGTCGGGTCGGGATAGGCTTCGCGGATCACCTCGACGATACCGACGGCTTCCTTGCCGACATTGGAGTGATAGAAGAGGGCGCGGTCGCCCTTCTTCATTTTCATCAGGTTGAGCTTGGCCTGATGATTGCGCACGCCGGTCCAGGCCTCGCCCCTGGCACCCTTCCGGACCTGCTGGTCCCACGACCAGGAATCGGGCTCCGATTTCATCAGCCAGTAGGCCATTCTACACTTCCGCCCTGATTGGCCGCGCCAGCAGCGACACGATTGCCTGATCCAGTGTCATCGTTCCGGCCAGCACGTCGGCAACCGCGGCGCCGATCGGCATTTCGACATCCTTCGCGCGCGCCATCTCCATCAGCACCGGTGCGGTGAATACGCCTTCCGCCAGTTTGCCGCCGGGCGGCTCGCCTTTTCCCAGCGCAACGCCGAACGAGAAATTGCGCGATTGGGGCGTGGAACAGGTGAGAATCAGGTCGCCGAGGCCGGACAGGCCCGTCATCGTCTCGGCCCTGGCGCCGTAGGCCTTGCCGAAGCGCGTGAGTTCGGCAAAGCCCCGCGTGATCAGGGCGGCGGCGGCACTGGCACCCAGGGCCCGGCCCGCAACAATACCGGTGGCGATGGCCAGCACGTTCTTGGTCGCGCCGCCGAGCTCGACTCCGCGTACGTCGGTCGAGTGATAGGGACGAAAGGTAGCCGAGCCGATCGCCTGCGAGAGTGCGGCGGCAGTATCCGTGTCGGGGGCGGCAAGCGTCACCGCGGTCGGCAGGCCGCGCGCCACGTCCGCGGCGAAGCTCGGGCCGGACAGGATCGCCGGCACCGCGTCGGGCGCACACTCGGCGATGATTTCCGACATGAACCTGCGGGTGCCGTTCTCGATGCCCTTGGCGCAGGCGATCAGCGGCGTGCGTGCGCGCAACGACGGCGCCAGCGCTGTCACCACGGAGCGCACGGCCTGCGCCGGCACCACCAGCAGGATGGCGTCGCCGCGGGCGGCCTGCGCGATGTCGCGGGTAAGCTTGATGGAGTCATCAAGCTTCACGCCGGGCAGATAGCGGCTTTCGCGCCTGGTGGCGAGGTGTTCGGCGTTGCCCGGTTCGTGTTCCCACAGCGTGACGTCGCGTCCGGCGCGGGCGGCAGCCAGCGCCAGCGCCGTTCCCCAGGCACCGCCGCCCAGCACCGAAATGGTCCCGATAGTCATGCGCGTCGCCCGCTCACTTGTATGCCGCCGTGCGCTGCAATGCGCCCCTGGCAGCGGCGATCTCGTCAAGCGGCCAGCGCGCGCGTGGCGCAACGTCGAGCGGGTCGCTCATGCCGAGCGCCAGCCGTTCAGCGCCCGCCCATGCAATCATCGCACCGTTGTCGGTGCACAGCTCCATCGGCGGCGCCACCAGCACAGTGCCGATCTCGAATGCGAGCCGGCGCAGCACCTTGCGGATCGCCTGGTTTGCCGCAACGCCGCCGGCGGCGACCAGCGCGGTCGGTGCGCCGAAGCGGTCGTGGAAGAGGCGCAGGCCTGCCCGCAGGCGGTCGAGCACGACCTCGACAATCGCCTGCTGGAACGAGGCGCAAAGATCGGCGACGTCCTGATCCGACAGCGGGGCGATCTTTTCGGCTTCCAGCCGCAGCGCCGTCTTGAGGCCGGACAGCGAAAAGTCGGCTTCCTTGCGCCCCTGCATCGGCCGTGGCAGCGCGAAGCGGGCGGCGTCGCCGGTCTCGGCTTCCTTTTCCACCTGCGGACCGCCGGGATAACCGAGCCCCAGAAGTTTGGCAGTCTTGTCGAAGGCTTCGCCGATGGCATCGTCATGGGTCGTGCCGAGTCGCACGTAGTCGCCGACGCCGCGAACGGCGACGATCTGCGTGTGACCGCCGGAGGCGAGAAAGAGACAGTAGGGGAACTGCGTTGCGTCGGTCAGCCGTGCGGTCAGCGCGTGCGCTTCCAGATGGTTGACAGCGACCAGTGGTTTGTCCTTGACCAGCGCGATCGCCTTTGCGGTGGTCAGGCCAACGATGACGCCGCCGATCAGTCCCGGGCCGGCGGCCGCAGCGACGCCGTCGATCTTGTCGTAGGTGCACAGGGCCTGGCTCATGGCCTTTGCAATGATGTGGTCGAGGACCTCGACATGGGCGCGCGCGGCGATCTCCGGGACCACGCCGCCGAACGCCGCATGCTCGTTGACCTGGCTGAGCACCACATTGGACAGTATGGTGCCGCGGCCGTCCTCGGAGCGCTCGACTACCGCCGCTGCGGTTTCGTCGCAGGTCGTCTCGATGCCGAGGACGATCATTTGTGCCTCCGACCCTCCCCTTTCCGGAAAGGGTGAACTAAAAAGTGCCCTAGCATCGAGAGGTCACATGGCGCAATCCACCGCCATCTTGCGTATCGGCACGCGCGGCAGCCCGCTCGCACTGGTGCAGGCGCGCAGCGTGCGGACACGGCTCGCGGCCGCGCTGGGGGCGAAGGAAGACGAGATCGAACTCGTCGTCATCCGCACCACCGGCGACACCATCCAGGACCGGCCGCTGGCGGAAGAGGGTGGCAAGGGCCTGTTCACGAAGGAAATCGAGGAGGCGCTGCTGGCCCGGCGGATCGACCTCGCCGTGCATTCGGCCAAGGACATGCCGACATTCTCGCAGCCCGGCCTGACACTGGCGGCGTGCCCGGAGCGCGAGGACCCGCGTGACGTCTTCATCAGCCGCAAGGTCAAATCACTGGCCGAACTGCCACAACGCGCGCGGCTCGGCACCGCCTCGCTGCGCCGGCAGGCCATCGCCAGGCGCGCGCGCCGGGATCTCGACGTGACGCCCCTGCGCGGCAACGTGGAAACGCGGCTGCGCAAGCTGGATGAGGGCCAGGTCGACGCCACCTTGCTCGCGCTTGCCGGCCTGAAGCGGCTCGGGCTGGAGCGGCATGCAACAAGGATCATGAGCGTCGAGGAGTTTCTCCCCGCCGTGGCACAGGGCGCCATCGGTGTGGAGGCGCGCGAGGACGACGCGCGCGTGCGTGAGATGCTGGCGCGGGTCAACGATGCCGACACGTTCACCGCGATTGCGTGCGAACGCGCCTTCCTCGCCGCGCTCGACGGGTCCTGCAAAACGCCGATTGCCGGTCACGCCGTCGTCCAGGGAGATGCCGTGCAGTTCCGCGGCCTGATCGCGCAGCCGGACGGAGCGGCGGCACACGACATCGCCGGCCACGGCAGCCGCATGGATGCGGTGGCGATCGGTGCCGATGCCGGGCGCGAGCTCAAGCACCGTGCCGGACCGGGATTCTTTGACTGATGCGTGTCGTCGTCACCCGTCCGCAGGCCGACGGTGAACGCACCGCCGCCAGCCTGCGTGCGCGCGGCCATCGCGTGCTGCTGGCGCCGCTGATGCGGGTGGAGCCGATTGCCGCCGATCTCTCCGGCAACTGGGGTGCGGTGATCATCACCAGCGCCAACGCACCGGACGCAATCCGGGACAATCCCGCGCGCGCTGCGCTGCTCGCGCTGCCGGTTTATGCTGTCGGCCGGCGCAGCGCGCAGGCCGCGCAGGCGGCCGGATTTTCCGACGTCACCGCTGCCGGCGGCGATGTGCACGATCTGGTGCAGTTGATCGCCGAGCGCCATGCCGATGCTGTGGCGCCACTCCTTTACCTCGCCGGCGAACACCGCGCGACCGATCTGGTCGGGGAACTGGCCGCGCACAGGATGAAGGCGGAGATGCGGGTGGTGTACCGTGCCGTCAGCGCGCCGTTTCCGCCCGAACTCGGTGCTGCACTGGAAGCTGGCGACGTCGAGGGCGTGCTGCATTACTCCCGCCGCAGCGCCGACAACTATGTCGCCGGCGCGCGCGCGGCCGGGATTGTGCCGTCCGCGCTGGGGGTGTCGCATTATTGTCTGTCGCAACAGGTCGCCGAACCGCTGGCAGTGGCCGGCGCCAAGCGTATTGTTGTCTCGCCGCACCCGGATGAAGCCAGCCTGATCGAACTTTTGCCCCCGTCGCCGGGTTGATTTGGATCACGGCAGGGATTTGCCATAATCGGGGTACGGCGAGTCGAAGGAGTTCTGGATGGCAGACAAGCGCACACCGCCGGAGTCGCCGGAAAGCGGCCGCCGCAAGCGCGCCGCGCCGACTATCGATCTCAAGGCGACCGAGATGCCGGCCGACGCTCCCGCGCCGGAGCAGGCAACGGCTGCGCCGGCGCCCGGGCCTGACGAGCCACAACCGGCCGAAAATGCCGCGACCGCACCCAGGTCACGGCAAAAACGACGCGACGGAAAAGCCGCAGCCGGCAGCGGGCGATCGCAGGCCGCGACCGACACGACCGGGACGCAAGATACCGGGGGACAGAGGACGGCGCCTCCGCCGCCACCCCCGCCGGCGCGCAATGGCGGCATCGTTGGTGCCGTCGCCGGCGGCATCATCGGCGCAATTCTCGTTACCGTAGTGGCCGGCGGTCTCTGGTACGGCGGTTTCATTCCGCCGCAATCCGCCGAGGACCAGACCGGCGCGCTGCGCGCGCAGGTCGCCGCGCTGGAGAAGCAGGTTCAGGATCTGCAGAACCGGCCTGCACCATCTGTGCCCGACACCAGCGCGATCGACCAATCGATTGCGGCGCTGGGCCAGCGCGTCGATTCGATGGCGCAGTCGATTGCAAATCTGCCGTCCGGCGACAAGTCCATCGCCGAGCGTGTGGCCGCTGCCGACAGTGCCATGAAATCGCTCGGCGCTGCGCTTGCCGCGCTCAACCGTCGCAGCGACGACATCGCCGCAAAAGCGGGGCAGGCGCAGGAGCAGGCAGCCGCGGCGGAAAAGGCAGTCAGCGACCTGCGCGACAGCGTGCAGAGCGCCAGCCGGCAGGCGTCGAACGCGGTTGCGCCTGGCCAGTTGAACGATGTGCGACAGCGGATTGCGGCGCTCGAGCAGTCGGTCAAATCCGCGCGCGATGCCCTCGACCAGACGACGAAGACGTTGACGGCGCGGATCGGCAAGGCCAGCGCGGCCGACCAGGCGGCGCGACTGGCGTTGAGTGCCTCGGTTCTGCAAACGGCGGTGGCAAGCGGCGCGCCCTTTGAAACCGAGCTGGCGCAGGCGAAATCGCTCGGCGCCGACCAGCAGGCGCTGGCACCACTCGACCCGTTCGCCAAATCCGGAGTGCCCGACAAGTCCGATCTGGCGGAGCAGTTGCTCGCCGTCATCCCCGCCATGCGCAAGGTCGCAGGTCCGGACGAGCCGGCCGGCAATTTCCTTGACCGGCTGCAGGCCAACGCCAGCAAGCTGGTGCGCGTCCGGCCGGTCGAGGCGCCTGCCGGTGACGCGCCCGCCGATGTGCTGGCGCGCATCGAGGCGGAAGCGGCGCGCGAGGATATCGGCGGCGCGCTTGCCGACCTCGCCAGGCTGCCGCCGCCGGTGCGCGCGCCGGCGCAGGAATGGATCGACAAGGCCACGGCGCGGCAGGACGCATTGACCGCCGCGCATCGTTTCGCCGCTGATACGGCGCGCGCACTCGGTAACGGGTGAGGCGCAATGATCCGGGTCGTTGTCTTTCTCATTGTATTGGCGCTGCTCGCACTCGGTTTCGCCTGGATGGCGGACCGGCCCGGCGATGTATCCGTCAACTGGCTCGGCTACCATATTGAAACCACGGTAACGATCGCGGCGCTGGCCCTGATCGTGCTGGTCCTTGCGCTTGTTCTGCTCTGGAACGCGGTGCGCGCCGTTGTGCGCTCGCCGGAGCAGATCTCGCTCTTCTTCCGGCACCGCCGTGCGATGCGCGGATACAATGCGCTCAGCCGCGGCCTGATCGCCGTCGGCGCCGGCGATCTGCGTCTGGCGCGCCGCTCGGCTGACGAGGCTGTGCGGCTGACGCCCGGCGATCCGCTTACCCTGCTGCTCACAGCGCAGTCGGCGCAGATGACGGGCGACCGCGCCGGCGCAGAGCGCGCGTTCCGCGCCATGACCTTGCACGATGAAACAAAGTTGCTCGGCCTGCGCGGGCTCTACGTGGAGGCGCAGCGCCGGGACGACATGGGGGCCGCGCGCCGTGCCGCCGAGGAAGCGGCCAGGATCGCGCCCGGGCTGCCCTGGGCGGGGCAGGCGGTGCTCGACTATCGCTGCAACAATGCCGATTGGGCCGGCGCGCTCGAAGCGCTCGACCGCATGAAAGGCACGCTCGACAAGAATGATTACCGCCGCAAGCGCGCCGTGCTGCTGACCGCCCGTGCGCAGGCGCTTGACGAAATTGACCGTGACACGTCGCGCGCCCTGGTGCTGCAGGCGGTGAAACTCGTGCCCGGTCTCGTACCGGCGGCGGCGATGGCCGGCCGGCGGCTGGCGGAGGCGGGCGAACAGCGCAAGGCGCGCCGGATCCTGGAGACGGCCTGGACGGCCAGCCCGCATCCCGACATCGCCGACGCCTATGCGAATGTGCGCTTCGGCGATACCGCGCGCGACCGCCTTGCCCGCATGCAGAAGCTCGCCGACAAGATGCCCGGCCAACTCGAAGGCGCCATTGCCGTCGCGCGTGCAGCGCTCGACGCCAGCGAATTCGCTACCGCGCGCGCAGCGCTGGCACCCTATGTGTCGGCGCCGACCCGTCGGGTCGCAACGCTCATGGCCGAAATCGAGGAGCGCGAGCACGGCGACACCGGCCGCGTCCGCGAATGGATGGCCCGTGCCATGCGGGCGTCCGGCGATCCGGTGTGGACCGCCGACGGCGTCGTGTCGGACCGCTGGTTGCCGGTTACCCCGAATGGCCGGCTCGACGGTTTCGAATGGCGCGTGCCGCTGGCCGAGATCGGCGTCAGCCGCCCGGTGATCGAGGTGACCCAGCCAGAACCCGAGTCGGAGACGGTCGACGTCGCTGCGCCGCCCGCCGAACCCGCTGAACAGGTCCAGCAGGCTGCACCGCCGGCCGCCTCGATCAAGGTCGAGCCGCCGATCGACACCGGAGCGACCGACGCAGAGAGTAGAAGCAAGCCGGCCGACGTGCCGTCGCCTCCGCCGTCGGCGCCGGACCGCAAACCGGCGGATCCCGGGGCGAAATCGAGGGCGGCCGATCCCGTGATCCCGCTGGTCCATGCGCCCGACGACCCCGGCCCCGATGCCGGGCCGGATGGTGAGCCGGAGCCTGAGCCCTCGCCCCCGCGCGATGCCTGGCAGCGTATCCGGCAGCTGTTCCGGTAGCATTCTGCTGACCGGTCTATTGCTTGCCATCCCCTGCCAGCGCCGATATCAGTGGCCCCGCGTGCGGCGCCGGCGTAGCTCAGCGGTAGAGCATCCGCTTCGTAAGCGGGTGGTCGGGGGTTCAAATCCCTCCGCCGGCACCAGTCGCCGCGCCCTCCGCGCCGCGTGTGATATTTCCGGCACTTGTGTTTGAAATCCCGGCTGAATCGCCGATTTGCCGTTTGCCTGTCCCGCCCATTGCGGCCACTGTTGACAAATCCTGTCATGCTCTCGCGGAGATATCGTGTAGACTGACGCGCGAGTCCTGAAAATTCTTCTCGCCCGAGATCAACCCTATGGCCAAACCTGCAGTTATTCTCGTTGGTGCCGACAAGGGCGGCGTGGGCAAGACCACCGTCGCCCGTACGCTGCTCGACTATTTCAACGCCCACCAGACGCCGGTCCGTGCCTTCGACACCGAGCATCCGCGCGGGACGCTCAAGCGTTTTCATCCCGATATTACCGACGTGGTCGACGTGACTGCGGTGCCCGACCAGATGAAGATTTTCGACACGCTCGGCAGCGCGCAGGCCAAGGTGACGGTGATTGACGTGCGCGCCGGCCTGCTGTCGACGACACTGCGCGCGCTGACCGACATCGGCTTCATTGATTCCGCGCGCAAGGGCCAGATCACCTTCGCCGTATTTCACATTCTTGGCCCGTCAATTACGTCGCTGGAGGAGATTGCCGAGACGGCTGCCGTGATCGGCGATGCCAACTATTTCCTGGTCAAGAACTTCATCAATAACACCACGTTCTTCGACTGGGATCCGGATACCTACAATTCCTATTTCAACCGCATCAAGGGTGCCGAGGAGATTATCGTTCCGCATCTCAGCGAAATGGCGTGCGAGCAGGTGGAAGTGGCCAGCACGCCCTTCGTCACCTTCGTGGCCAACAAGACTGCGGCGGGTGAAGCCGCAAACTATTCCTTCGTGCTGCGCGGCTATGTGCGCCACTGGCTGGGCAACGTGTGGGGCGAATACGACCGGGTCAAGCTGATTGATCTGGTTGCGCCCAAGAAGGAGAGCGCCGTCCGCCAGCAGGCGGCTGGCTGATCCGCACGGCGATCGCACGACACGCTTCTTTTCCTGTCGGTGACGACAGCGAAGGACCCGCGGGTTAGTCAAGGCGATGTCGTTCCGTCAAACCGTCACCATTATCACTTCGCATCGCGAGCGTGCCGGCAAGACGCTGCTTGCACGCCTCCTTGTCGACTTTCATCAGCACGAGGACCGCGCCGTGGCGGGCTTCGATCTGGATGCCGGCGAGAGGTCATTTGCCCGATTCCTGCCTGACCGTGTCACCGCGGCGGCCATCGACGACATTCAGGGACAGATGGCGCTGTTCGACCGGCTGGTCGCAGCCGATGACGTCAACAAGGTCGTTGATCTCGGCCACGGCTCGTTCGACCAGTTCTTCGAGGTGGCCCACCGCATCGGCTTTGCCGAGGAGGCGTTGCGACGGTCGATTGCACCGGCGGTGCTCTATGTGCTCACGCCCGAGCCGGCGGCGATTGGCCGCTACCGCATGCTCCGCGACCGCTTTCCCGGACTGACGTTGACACCGGTACACAACGAGCTGTTCGGCAGTCTGCACCAGCGCGAGAGCCATCCCCTGCTGCAGGCGGGGACCACTGCGCTGCGGCTGCCGGTTCTGGCGCCCGACCTGCGCAAGTACGTCGAGAGCCCGCCATTTTCGTTTGCCGAAGCGAACCTGGCCCGCGCGACCGGCATTCCGCTCGACGCCCACATCGGGCTGCAAAACTGGCTGCGCCGCGCCTATATCGAGTTTCGCGAGCTTGATCTGCGCGTTCTGCTGGCCGACCTGAGTTCCTCGATCCGTCTGCCGTCGTAGCCGGCCGGGTCCGGCCGCGGGCCCGGACCAAAAATCACCAAATCGCCACGATCAACCCCCGCTGCCGCCGGGAACCGGCACCGGCCTCCGGCGTTATCTCGCTCAGGCTTCGCGCGCGCTACGGCGCAAACGAGGAGGGCTCCACCATGTGGGTATCGCTGTTTGGCGTGGCCACGGGTCTGGCCATCAGTCTGGCACTTGCCGCGGTGCTGCTCGAATCGCCGGAGGAGCGGCCCCGCAGGAGACGGCGTCCCGCCCTGGGCAGGTCGTACTGACCGCGACCGCGCGGGCGGCGAGGCGCGCCGGCCGGATCTCCAGGGTATCGGGGGATTAAAGCCGGAGTTCAGAGACAGGGATTGGCACGGTCGGTGCCTGGTATAATTTGCCGGGCATGCCGCCGCTCATGCTGTCGAGGCGCTTCGCGCCCCTGTTCTGGTGCCAGTTTTTTGCGGCGTTCAACGACAATTTCCTCAAGACCGCGCTGGTCTTCCTCATCCTGTTCCAGGTGGCGAGCGAGGACAGCGAGGCGCTGATCACCTTGGCCAGCGCAGTGTTCATTGCGCCTTTCTTCTTCCTGTCGGGGCTCGCCGGCGAACTCGCCGACCGGTTCGACAAGGCGCGCATGGCGCAGGTCGTGAAGTTCGCCGAGATCTTCATCGCCGGCCTTTCGGTCTATGGCTACGAGCACCAGTCGATTCCCATCATGTTCGTCGCGCTCGCCGGCTTCGGCATCAACTCGGCGCTGTTCGGGCCGGTCAAGTACGGCATCCTGCCCGACCATCTGCGGCGCGAGGAATTGCCGACCGGCAACGCGCTGGTGGAAGGCGCAACCTTCATCGCCATCCTCACCGGCACCATCGCCGCGGGGCTCGCCGCGCGCGACGGCCGCGACACCGTGCTGTTCGGCGGCTTGGTGGTGGCGTTCTCGCTCGCCTGCTGGCTGAGCGCGCTGCTGATCCCGCCGACCGGTCAGGGGGCGCCGCAGTTGGGGGTGCGTGCGAACATTGCCGCGTCCACCATCGCCATGTTCCGCTATCTGCGCGGCGATCGCCGGCTGTGGTGGGGCGCGCTGGTGACGAGCTGGTTCTGGGTCGTCGGCATCGTGGTCCTGGCGCTGCTGCCGCCGCTGATCAAGAATCTGATCGGCGGCAACGAGGATACCGTGACCGCCTGTCTGGCGCTGTTCTCGATTGCGGTCGGCGCCGGCTCCGGCCTTGCGGCGTGGATTGCGCGCGGACGCATCGTGCTGACGACAACGTTCGCGGGCGCCGTGCTGCTGGCGCTGTTCGCGCTCGATCTCGGCTTTGCCAGCTACGGCCGTGCGGCGGCGACGGTGTTGCAGGAGCCGGGCGTGGTGCTGACGTCAGGCCTGGGCCTGCGCGTGGCCATCGATCTCACCGGCATGGCGGTGGCCGGCGGCCTGTTCATCGTGCCGGCTTTCGCCGCGGTGCAGGCGTGGTCGGACGTTGCCTGGCGCGCCCGCACCATTGCCGCGATCAACGTGCTCAACGCGGCCTTCATGACGACCGCCACCGTGCTGGTGGCGGTATTGCAGAAGTTCGGCACGACGGTGCCGACGCTGTTTCTGCTGATCGGCACCGCCTGCGCGCTGGTGGCGCTGGCAATATGGAAAACAATGCCGAAGGCCGGTTGAAGGTTACTTCTTTCTCATCGCCAGCACGCGGTCGACCATCTCGCCGGCGACGCCCAGATAATTCGCCGGGTCAACCATCGCCTCCAGTGCCTTGCGGTCGGCGTGCCGGCTGATCTCCTTGTGCTCGGCAAGCAGGTCGACCAGGGGTCGCCCGGTCTTCACCACCTCACGGCAGACGTTGTAGACCACGTCGTGCGCGTGGTTGCGGCCCATCTTGTCGCCGAGGCCCATCATCACCGCCTCGGACATGAGCAGCCCCTTGGTGATGAACAGGTTGTCGCGCATTTTCTGCTCGTTGACGTGCAAGCCCTCGAGCACGAAGCGCGTCTGTGCCAGCGCGCCGGCCGACAGCATGAAGATCTCCGGCAGCACGATCCACTCGATCTCCCACGGTCCCGTTGAGCGTTCGTGATCCTCGACCTGCGCTTCCAGCAGTGCCGCCACGAGCTGTTTCACCATTGCCGTCTGCGCGGTGATGTAGACCGACGAGATCGGGTTGCGCTTCTGCGGCATGGTCGAGGACGAGCCGCGGCCCTGATGGAACGGCTCCTGCACCTCTTCGACTTCCGTCTGCATCAGCAGTTTCACGTCGAAGGCGATCTTGCCGCAGCTTCCGGTGACAAGGCCGAGGAAGCAGCCGACCTCGGCAATCCGGTCGCGCACCGTGTGCCAGGAAATTTCCGGCTGGCCGAGCTTGAGCTCATTCATCAGCGCTTCCTGTACCTTCAGTCCGTTCTTGCCGAGCGAGGACAACGTGCCGGCGGCGCCGCCGAACTCGCCGACCAAAACGCGTGGCTTCAGCTCATTCAGGCGCTGCTTGTGGCGCTCGAAGGCCGCCAGCATCGTCGCCGCCTTGTAGCCGAATGTGATGGGTACCGCCTGTTGCAGGTTGCTGCGCCCCGCCATCGGCGTGTCACGGTATTTCTTCGCCAGCGCTGCCAGGGCATCGCTGATGCCGTCGATTTCCTTCTCGACCAGCGCCAGCGACTCGCGGATTTGCAGGATGGTGGCGGTGTCGGTGATATCCTGCGTGGTCGCGCCCCAGTGCGACCATTCGCCGAGCTTGTCCCTGCATGCCGTCACCAGCTGCTGGACGACGGGCAGCACGGGATAGCCGATCCGCTCGGTGGCTTCGCGCAGCTTGTCCATGTCCATGAACTTGAGATCGCAATGGGCGACAATTTCGTCGGCGGCCTCCTTCGGGATGATCTTCAGCCGCGCCTGCGCCCTGGCCAGCGCCGCCTCGAAATCGAGATATTTCTGCACCCGGTTCTCGTCCGACCACACGTTGCGCATGGCCTCCGTA
>CAZUDR010000045.1:0-8583 GCA_964618715.1 uncultured Undibacter sp.
GCAGAAGCAGTTCGACATGCAGTACGACCTGCCGGTGAAGGTGCATTCCTGCCTGCGCTACTTCATCGGCGACGTGCGCGACCGTGACCGCCTGCATCTGGCGATGCGCGGCGTCGACTATGTCGTTCATGCCGCCGCGCTCAAGCACGTGCCGGCGGCCGAATACAACCCGTTCGAATGCATCCAGACCAACGTGCACGGCGCGGAAAACGTCGTGCGCGCGGCGATCGACAGCGGCGTGAAGAAGGTGATCGCGCTGTCGACCGACAAGGCGGCCAACCCGGTCAATCTCTACGGCGCCTCGAAGCTGGCTTCGGACAAGATCTTCATCGCCGCCAATCACCTGAGCGGCAAGGCCGGCACCCTGTTCTCGATCGTGCGCTACGGCAACGTGTTCGGCTCGCGCGGCAGCGTGGTGCCTCTGTTCCGCCGGCTGATCGAGAGAGGGGCGGACAGCCTCCCCGTGACCGACCCGAGCATGACCCGTTTCGCCATCACGCTGACGGAAGGAGTCGAGTTCGTGCTGTCGTCGCTCGCCATGATGCGCGGCGGCGAGATCTTCGTGCCGAAGATCCCCAGCCTGCGGCTGTCGGAACTGGTGGAGGCGCTCGCACCGGACATGCCGGTGGAAAGCGTCGGCATCCGGCCCGGCGAGAAGCTGCACGAGGTGCTGATCACCGAGGACGAGGCGCGCACGACGATCGATCTCACCGACCGCTATGTGGTCGAGCCCGCCATCCATCTCTACGAATACAAGAGCCACGCCGACGTGGGCTTCCCCAAGGTGCCGGCCGGCTTCAGCTATCGCAGCGACACCAACGCCAGCTGGATGGACGTCGCCACCACGCGCGCGCTGCTGCAGCGCGAGGGCTATCTTCCGGCGGCGGCCGGGACGCCTGCCTGATGGCCCGCCGGTGGCTGATCACCGGCGCCACCGGCCTGCTCGCGGACTATCTCGTCGAGGCGTGCCGACGGGACGGCATTGTGACGACCACGGCCCGCTCGGGAGGTGACCGCCCCTGCGACCTGCGCGACCGCGAGGTGGTCAGATCGCTGATCGCGGAGGTCTCGCCCGACGTCGTCTTGCATGCCGCGGCCCTGACCGATGTCGACCATTGCGAGCGGGCGCCTGGCGAAGCCTTCGCGCTCAACCGGGATGCGGCAACCAATATCGCCGCCGAATTGCCGCGCGAGGCGCGCCTTGTCTTCGTGTCGACCGACCAGGTTTATCCCGACACGGCCGGTCCCCACGGCGAGAGCGGCACTGGTCCGGTCAATGTCTACGGACAGAGCAAGCTGGCCGGTGAGGGGGAGGTGCTTCGCCACCCGAATGCCCTGGTGCTGCGGACCAATTTTTTCGGGCCGTCCCGCCGGTCCGGTCGCAGCAGTCTGAGCGATTTCGTGACCGTCAATCTTGCTGCCGGCAGGGCCATAACGCTCTTCGACGATATCCTGTTTTCGCCGCTGCACATGACCACGTTCGCGACCCTCACGGTCGAACTCGTTGACCGTGAAACAGGCGGTGTATTCAATGCGGGCTGCCGCGGCGGTGCCAGTAAGGCCAAATTTGCGCTCGAGGTCGCAAGGCACAAGGGATTGCAGACACAGACGGCGCGAGTCGGCACGTCTGACGCGATGGCAGGTCGCGCACCGCGCCCGAAGGACATGCGCATGACGGTCGACCGCCTTGAGGCCGCCCTCGGCCGGCCCATGCCGACGCTCGCTGAGGAAATCCGGAGGCTATGAGCACTGAATTCAGGATTGGCGATCACATGGTCGGGCTCGGCCACCCGACCTATTTCGTTGCCGACATTGCGGCCAATCACGACGGTTCGCTGGAGCGCGCCAGGGAGCTGATCCATCGTTGCGCCGAGGCGGGCGCAGACGCCGCGAAGTTCCAGAACTTCCGTGCCGAGACGATCGTCTCCGATCGCGGCTTCCGCAGCCTTGGCTCGCAGCAGTCGCATCAGGCGGCATGGAAGAAGAGCGTGTTCGAGGTCTACAAGGGTGCGTCCCTGCCCATGGAGTGGACAGCCGAACTGAAGGCGGCCTGCGACGCCGCCGGCATCGACTATTTCACCTCGCCCTACGACCCCGACATCCTTGAGGAGCTCGACGACTATGTATGCGCCTGGAAGGTCGGGTCAGGCGACATCACCTGGCTGGAGATGATCGAGGCAATGGCGCGCTACGGGAAGCCGATGCTGATCGCCACCGGGGCGTCGGAGATGGACGACGTGCGGCGCGCAGTCACCGCCGCCCGCAAGCATGAGGACCGCATCGTGCTCATGCAGTGCAACACCAACTACACCGGCAATCTGGAAAATTTCCGTCACGTCGCGCTCAACGTCCTCAAGACCTATGCGCGCGAATTTCCCGATCTGGTGCTCGGCCTGAGCGATCATACGCCCGGCCATGCGACCGTGCTGGGATCGGTCGCGCTCGGCGCACGCGTTATCGAGAAGCATTTCACCGACGATCGCAGCCGCGAAGGCCCCGATCACGCCTTTTCCATGGGGCCGGCGGACTGGCGCGACATGGTCGATCGTACGCGCGAGCTTGAATACGCCCTCGGCGGTGAGCAGAAGCACGTGATGGATAACGAGACCGAGACATTCTGCCTGCAACGTCGCTCGCTACGCGCCAGGCGCCCGATCACCAGGGGCATGCGCATCGAAGCGTCCGATCTGATTCCGCTGCGGCCTTGTCCGGGCGATGCGCTGCCGCCCTATCGTATCGACGACGTGATCGGCCGCAGTGCCGCGCGCGATATCCCCGAGGGAGAGCACATTCGCCTCTCCGATCTGCAATAGAGCGAGCGTGAAAGCCGCGATCGTCATCCCGGCTTTCAACGAAGCAGGCTCGATTGCAGACGTCGTGGCGACGGTGGCTTCCTACGGAACGCCTGTGGTGGTGGACGATGGCTCGGGCGACGATACCGGTGCGCGCGCGGCTGCAGCGGGCGCGGTGGTCGTGCGGCACGACCGCAATGGTGGTTATGACAGGGCCCTTGCCAGTGGTTTTGCCCGGGCCGACGAGATCGGTGCGGACGTCCTCGTGACGACTGATGCCGACGGACAGCTGGACGCGGGGTCAATTCCCGCGGTGCTTGACCGTCTGAATGATGTTCCGCTCGTGTTTGGCATCCGCGACAGCGGGGGCGCCCGCTGGTCGGAATCGCTGTTCAATACGTATACGCAGCTTCGTTTTGGAGTGACGGACATTCTGTGCGGAATGAAAGGCTTTCGTACCGATCTGTACCGGCCCCACCGCGCACAGGCGGCCCTGCCAAGCGTTTACACGGCGCTTGCGCTCGCCTTGCTGCGGGCCGGCACGCCGTTCGCGACGGTCCCCGTCGCCGTGCGATCACGCCCCGGCCGCTCCCGCTTCGGCGGCAGCTGGCGCGGCAACATCAAGATCCTGCAGGCGCTGGGCGGCGCGCTGCGCGATGACTTGCTTCGCCGATGAGTCAGGCGCAGCGGCCCGTCGCGGCGGTGGTCCAGGCCCGCATGACGTCGTCGAGGCTGCCCGGCAAGGTCCTGTTGCCGCTGGCCGGGGCCCCGCTGGTCCGTCGGACGGTCGAACGGGTGAACCGGATCCCTGGCGTAGACCGCGTCGTCGTGGCGCTTGCTGAAGGTCCCGAGCATGAACCCGTCGTGGCTGCGCTGGCGGAACTGGATGTGACGGTCGTGCGCGGCCCGAACGAGGACGTGCTCGCGCGCACGGCGATCGCCGCGCGCGCCGCCGGCGCAAAAACCGTGGTGCGGATTACCTCGGACTGTCCGATGGTCGATCCGGCTGTCAGTGCCGGTGTCCTGCAGGCCTATGCGGCCGGTGCCGCTGCCGGCATCCTCTATGCAAGAACTGCTTTCGACGAGGGATTTCCGCTGGGCTTCGATACCGAAGCGTTCCCGGCCTCGGCGTTATACGAGGCAGAGGCTGAATCGGGCGATCCGTATGAGCGCGAGCACGTGACTCCGTTCATCTGGAGGCGCCCCGAGCGTTTCCCGTCTGTGGTTCTTTCGGCGCAGCCCGACCGGCGGCACTGGCGGCTCGTGGTCGATACGGAGGAGGACTTCCGCCTGGCGGGAACGGTGTACGACACACTTCACCCGAAGAAGCCCGACTTCGGTTACCCGGAACTCTGCAAGCTGTTCGAGACGCAGCCCGAGCTTCTCGAAATCAATGCCCATGTCGAACAACGCCCATATGTTGGCCGCGCCTGAGACTGTGTTGACGCCGGCGCGCGAGGTGCCGACCGATCTGGAAGCGGCACTGCGGCTTTCCGACTGGCGCGAACGCGTCTGGTGGCCGGTCGGCATCGCCGAGGCGAACCGGATCGGCGCCGACCAGGTCCGGGCTGCGCTCGCCTGGGCGAAGCCCCATGATGACTTGCTGCGCGACGCCGCATTGCTCGCTCTGCCGAACATCCTCGCCTACGGGCGGGCGATCGTGTTTCTGGCGCTGGCCGCGAGTCGCGCAGGGCGGGCGCGCGTGCAGCTCCTCAGCGACGAGCCCGAGCTTTCCTATCTGCTGAACGGCGAGGGGGCGCTGCCCGGCCGCAGCGCGCCGATCCTGGCGGCCGAGCCGATGCGCTTTGAGCTGGCGCGCCGTCTGCTCCGCATCCGCAGTTGGTCTTCGTCCCTGCGGACCGCGGCCGCCCTGGTTAATCCGTCGGCGGTGGCCATCAGCCACAACATTCTTCTGCGCAAGGCCGCCGCCGAATGCGACCGGCCCGTGGGCTTTCGCCATTCCGATTCCATTCTCGCCGGGGCACGCCGCCGTTCGCCGCCTGCGCCTCCGCAGGCCCAAGGGCACGACCTCAGTTCACTCGCGCTTGCAGTCCTTGGCGACGCCGTGCCTGATGAACCGTACCGCACGCGCACGCTGGCGTTGCTGGAGGCGGTGGCCCGGCCGCACCTGGCGCTGGCCGTGACCGACGTGCGGGCGATGCGCAATGCACGACTCCCCAAATCTGTATGGAGCGGCTCCGGCGGGCTCTATGCGCCGCGTGCGATCGGGATCGAGGTGTTGCGCCGCGGTGGCGACGTCGTTCGTTTCGATCACGGAAAGCCGAAAGGTTTCGTCGAGGCCCGCGAAATCGATGCACTGGTCGAATTCGCCGTCTCGTCCGAATTCGTGGTGCCGACCGAGGAGGCCGCGGAGATCACCCGCCGTTACAGCGATGAAACCCTGCTGCCATGGATGAAGCATCCGCGTATCCGTGGGACTGGCGGCGACCCGACCTTTGCGCGGTTGCCGGCCATGCGGGCACGACGAGAGCCCTCGCGGCGTCTGCGCGTGGTCTATGCACCCACGCAACTCCTCGGTTTCCGGCAACTGTTGCCGGTGCAGGCACACGACGTCATCTATCTCGACTGGCAGATGCGGGTGGCGGAGGCGCTCTCGGAGTTGCCGATCGAACTGATCTGCCAACCGCATCCGGAAGGGCTGTTCAGGGGCCGCCCGCACCCGCTCGCGAAGGTGGCGGCATCTGTCTCCGGCAATTTCGACGCGCAGCTCGAACGGGCCGATGTTTTCGTTTTCGACTACCCGTCGACCACCGCGATGTGGGAGGTGGCCTGCACCGACGCCCGGATCGTCTTTATCGACATTGGCGCCGGTGAGATGACGCCGACGGTCGCGAAGCTGTTCAGGGACCGTGCGCGCATCGTGGCTACGTCGCATGACGCGGCAAACCGGCCGCAGCTCGACCGCGCGGCCCTTCGGGACGCAGTGCTGGCATCCTCCGGTCCCGTTGATCCGATGCCCCTGCGGCGGCTTCTCGTGGGCTGAAAGACGAAATCTTCGTCATGTGTGGACTTGCCGCTTTCTTTGCGCCCGGGCGCAGTTTCTCCGAGGACCTGCTGGCCGGTGCGGACGCCGATCTGCTCCATCGCGGCCCTGATTCCGGCGGTCGCGCTGCCGAGCCTGGCTGGGCGCTCGTGTTCCGCCGCCTGGCCATCATGGATCCACGCGAGGCCGCCGACCAGCCGATGAGCGATTCGTCAGGCCGGTGTACGCTCATCTTCAACGGCGAGATCTACAATTTTCGCGCATTGCGCGATGAGCTCGAGGCCTCGGGCGCGCGCTTCCGCACAACCTGCGACACCGAGGTTATCCTCAATGGTTATCTGCGCTGGGGCGCCGATGTGGTGGATAAACTCGAGGGCATGTATGCCTTCGTCCTCGTCGACCGGCGCGAAAATATTGCCATCGCCGCGCGCGATCCGTTCGGCATCAAGCCTCTCTATCTGGCAGAGACCCCGCACGGGATCGGACTTGCAAGCGAGATGAGGCCGCTCAGCCGCCTGGTCGAGCCGCACGCCGACGAGGCCGCCCTCGCAGAACTTCTGGTGTTCCAGTGGGCGGCCGGAACACTGAGCAATCTGAAGGGCATTGAGCGTGTCGCCGGCGGCACGCTGCTGACAATTCCGCTCGACGGCGGTGCGATCAGGCGGCGTCGTTTTGCTGACGTGCTCGATACGCTCAAGCCGGATGAGTCGATGTCGCCGGAGATTGCGGAAGCGCAGGCCTTCGAGGCGATCGAGCAATCCGTACGCGCGCATCTGATGAGCGACGTCGGCTATACCCTGCAGCTCTCCGGCGGCGTGGACTCGGGACTGGTCGCTGCGCTCGCGAGCAAGGCCGCCGGCCGGCGCATCGCGTCCTACTCGGTGAGTCTCGGCGATCATCCGTTCGACGAGGGCAAATATCGCAAGTCGATGGTCGAGCGCTATGATCTCGATCACCACGAGATCACGGTCGGCGGCCGCGAATTTGCCGACGCACTGCCGCGCGCCGTGCGTCACATGGAAGGGCCTGTGCCGCATGGCGGCTGCGTGACGCTGATGCTGCTTTGCGACAGGCTGCGCTCGGCATCGAAAGTGGTGCTCACCGGCGAGGGCGCGGACGAAATGTTTGGCGGCTACGAGCGCTACGGCCTGTGGCCGCGACTGGCATGGCAGGATCGTCTGACTCATCTGCTGCCGGCGTCAATGCTGCCGCCGGTGCGGCCGTTTCTCGGTTTGCGCCGCCTCGCCGGCCGCGACGCCGCGATCTATTCCGCTGTCTATCTCGACTTCCACGCCATGCATCGCGTGCTGCCGGAGCTTGTGCCCGGGCCAGGCCTGCGCGAAGAGGTCAGCCGGCGCTTTTCCGATTTCCGTGACCGGTTGTTCGCGATCGATCAGGTTGCCTATCTGGAATCATTGCTGGTGCGGCAGGACAAGATGTCGATGGCGGCATCGGTCGAGGCGCGCGTACCCTATGTACACCTGCCGCTCGCGCGCGTCGCCAATCGCCTGCCGCGCGATCTCCGCGCTCCCGGCGGCGTGACCAAACCGCTGCTGAAGAAAATTGCCGCCCGCTATCTCGACGCGGAGTCGGTGTACCGCCGCAAGATCGGGCTTTGGCTGCCCTATGACGACTGGGTGGCGCAGCCCGACGCGCTCGGCCGCTACGTCGACCTGTTGACGGAGCCGAACGGGCGGGTACGCGCCTATGCCGATGTGCCGGCGCTGAAGTCCGCGGTCGAGCGCTTCCGCGCCGGCGAGCGGCGTGGAATTCCGTCGATCTGGTTCCTGATCAACGTCGAACTCTGGTTGCGCAGCCTCACTGCGCCGGGCAAGGCCGAGACGACCGTTGCCGCTCCGCCTCGACGCAGCGCCGTCGCCGCGGGGTATGTACAATGACCGCGCAAAGTGCCGCACTGGCCGAACTGCCGCCTTGCGAGATCGGCATCCACGAGGAATTCGGCTGGCATTGCCATAGTGCCGGCGGCGTCACCGTGTGGCTCAAGGGCGACGTCGGCGTCGATGGCGCGGCGCTGGCGCGGCGGCTGGCGGCGCCGAAAGCTTCGCCGTCTCCCGACACATTCGCCAGGCTTCTGCTCGATGCCGACGGTCATTTCGCGCTTGTAGCGACAGGTGCGGGATGGGCCGTTGCCGCAGTCGATTGGGTGCGCTCGACGCCGCTTGCCGCGACCCGCATATCGGGGCGCTGGCATATCGACGATCAGCCCGAGCGCCTGCGCCGGCGCGCCGGTCTGGGACCGGCGGACATCGACCCCGACGCGGCCCTGTGCGTGGCAATGGCCGGTTACACGATCGACACCGGCGCGCTCTATCGCGGCATGGAGCTGCTGACTCCCGGCGAACTGATGTGGTTTGAGGGCGATGATGCGAGGCGCCACCGCTACTACATCTACCGCCCGTGGCTTGCGCGCGACGCTGATCCCGGAGCACTGGAGGGCGACCTTGCCGACTGCACGCTCGAGATCATGCAGCGCACGATCGACTCGCTCGGCGGGCGCACCATGCTGGTCCCGCTCAGCGCCGGCCGCGATTCGCGCCTCGTGGTCAGTGCCGCGAAACATCTCGGGTATACAAACGTCAAATGCTTCGCCTATGGCCGCGCGGGCAACTTCGAGGCAAGTGCCAGCAAGGCGATTGCCGAGAGCAAGTCAGAGATGATGGGGCTCCTTCACCCGCCTCCTGTGGTGGCAGACTCCACTGCCTTTTCTCTTAAACCCATCCCGCGGGATGGGGAATTGCCTCTGTCTTTTGCACAGGAGAGGCAGTG
>CAZUDR010000045.1:8593-13659 GCA_964618715.1 uncultured Undibacter sp.
CAGTGGGCCTTTGTGCCCGCCACAATCGCGGGCCAGCGCCGCTTCTTCGAGGGCGGCGACTATGCGCGTTATCTCGATTTGAGCGACAGCGGCTGTTCGGTCCCGTTCGTGCAGGACATGGCGCCGCTCATGGAGCTCAAGCGGAACGGCTATGTGCCCGACGACGCCGTGATCGTGAACGGCAATTCCGGCGACTATATCAGCGGCAATCACATCCCGCCGCAATTGTGCACGGCGGCTGTCGGGCAGTCGGCCGATGCGCGCTGGGCGCGCATTATCGACGCGCTCGTCGGCAAGCACTTTTCCCTATGGCGCGCGCTCGTTACGCCGCGGCGGCGCGAGCGTATCGCGGGTCTGCTGCGTGCATCGATCGCGCGTGCCGGCGGGGCGCTGGGCGAGCCGGAGACCGATCACGGACTTTACGAATATGCCGAGTTCCAGGATCGGCAATGCCGCTACGTCATCACCGGCCAGCGCATCTACGAGTACCTCGGGCATGAGTGGCGGCTGCCGTTGTGGGACAATGCCTATTTGCGGTTCTGGGAAAGTGTGCCGCTCGCCGCGAAGGCCGGGCAGGGGCTCTATGCGCGGATGCTCGCCGGCACGAACTGGGGCGGGGTATGGCGCGACGTGCCGGTCAACCGCAAGACCATCCGCCCCCGCTGGATCGTACCGCTGCGGCTTGCGGCAAAGACCGCGCATGCGCCGCTCGGGGCGGAGCGCTGGCACAGCTTCGAACGCCGCTTCTTCCAGTACTGGATGGAGGCCACCTGCAACTCCGCGAGCGTCCCCTATGGCCGGGTCTGGCGCGACAGTCGCGGTGCCCGCAACCATATCGCCCGGTTCGCCGAATCCTATCTCGGGCGGCATGGTGTCAGCTTCTCCGGTCTGGCGGACTGAATCGTGCGTGACGTCCGCAAGCCCCGGCTGCGCGTGCTCTCGCTGGTGCGGCTGTTCAGCGGCCTCAAGGCCGGTCTCGCCGCCGGCACCTGGGTGCCGGCAGGCGTGCCGGCGATCTACAATCTGCTCGAGGGTTTCGGCGCCGATCCCGACATCGAGCCGCTCACCGTGTTCACTGTGAAGGAGCCGGACGCACGCTTCGCGTCGGTGCGCCGGCAGACCCTGCCGCGCATCGGCGATACCGTGATCGTCCCCTATCGCACATGGCTTGGCAGGCGCCGGTCGCGCCCGAATTCGGCGTTGACCGAGATTGACAGCGCCGCACGTATCCTGTCCATCGCAGCCCGGTTCCGCCCTGATATCGTCTACGCCACCTACGCCAATATACTGCCCGCCGCGCTGCTCGCGCGCCTCGGGCACCGCGGCGTCGTGCTGCGACTGATGGGCGTCGTGCCGCATCACCGCCAGATTGCGGGGGGCGCACTGCCGCTGTTCCGCTGGCAGTTCAGGTCGAAATTCGCGCATGTTGTGTGCAGCGAGGACGGCAGCGATCCGGCGGCGATCCTGCCGAAGCTGCTCGCTCCGGAAACGCCGTGGAGCGTGCGATTGAATGGCTGCGACGCGGCCGCCCCCTCCGAACAGGAGGTGCACGCCGTGCGGGCGCAATATGGCCTCGGTGCACGCCCGGTCGTCGTGTTCCTCGGCCGCCTCGAATCCTACAAGGGCAGCATGGACTTCATCGAGGCCGCCCTCGCGCTTCTGCGGTCCGTTCCGGATGGTGCTGACATCCTCGTCGTCGGCGACGGCCCGCTGCGGGGCGAGATGGAGGCGCGCGTTGCCGCCGCGGGCCAGTCGGCACGCGTGCATTTTGCCGGTGCCATGCCGCACGCGGACGTCGCCCGCCTGGTCGGTGCGGCTGATATCTATGTCTCGACCAACATGTACGGCAATCTGTCGAACGCCAACCTCGAGGCGCTTGCTGCCGGCACCTGCATGGTGATCCCGACCTCGGATGCAGCGGTGCCGCTCGACACCGTCACCGACCGGCTCATTCCGGCCGACGTCGCGCTGCGCTATGACCGCGCGCGCATGCCTGCGTCGCTGGGGGATGCCCTGTGCAAACTCGTGTCGTCACCAGCCGAAATCGCCAGCCGCCGCGCCGCCTCTGCCGCGCTGGCGAAGCGCCTGATCAGGCCGTGGACCCAGTCGGTGGCGGACGATATCGGGCTGCTGAAATCGCTGGCATCGCGGCACGGTGCGGCGCACGTGGCTCATTCGCGGGCCTAGGACGGAATCCGGTATGACAGACAGACTGGGATTTGCACTCGTCGGCTGCGGCCGCATCGCGCAGCGGTATTCCGACATCTTCGCTTCGGACTACCTCAGCAAGGCGCGGCTGGTGGCGGTATGCGACCTCGACGAGGCCCGCGCGGAGAAGCTCGCGGAGCGCCACCGGGTTCCCGCCTTCACCGATTTCCGCAAGATGATGGAGCAGCGGCGCGACGAGATCGACGTAGCCTGCGTGCTGACCGAAAGCGGCCGGCATGCGCAGCATGCCGTCGAGCTTGCGCCCTATGGCAAGCACATCATTGTCGAGAAGCCGATGGCGCTGACGCTGGAGGATGCCGACCGGATGATCGAGGCCTGCGACAGCGCCGGGGTCAAGCTCTTCATCGTCAAGCAGAACCGCTACAACCTGCCGATCCGCAGATTGCGCGAGGCGATGGACGCCGGCCGTTTCGGCAAACTGGTCATGGGAACGACACGCGTGCGCTGGTGCCGCCCCCAGTCCTACTACGACCAGGATGCCTGGCGCGGCACCTGGGCCTATGACGGCGGGGTCTTTGCCAACCAGGCGAGCCATCACGTCGATCTGCTGCAGTGGTTCCTCGGCCGGCCCATCTCGGTGTTCGCGCAGGGGCGTGCGGCGCTGGCGAAAATCGAGTCGGAAGATACCGGCGCCGCCATCGTGACCTTCGACAACGGGGCCATTGGCGTGATCGAGGCGACCACCGCGACGCGGCCCAAGGATCTGGAGGGTTCGCTGTCGATCCTTGGCGAAAAGGGCACCGTGGAAATCGGCGGCTTTGCGGCCAACAGGATCAAGACCTGGAATTTTGTCGAGCCGATTCCGGGCGACAAGGATGTGGTCGAGAAATTCCACGAAAACCCGCCGAACGTTTACGGTTTCGGCCACATCGCCTATCTGGAGCACGTCGTCGACGCGGTGATGAACGGCTCGCCGTCGCTGGTCGATGGCCTCGAGGGCCGCAAGTCGCTTGAACTGGTCACCGCGATCTATGAATCGATGGCGACCGGCGCGCCGGTGACCATCGGCTTCGGCCAGCGCCGCAGCATGCTGGGACGCGCACAGTGAGCGACAGAATCCCGCTGGTTGATCTGCGTGCGCAGTACCAGCGCCACCGCGGGGAATTCGACGCGGCGGTCGCGCGCGTTGCCGAAGAGACGAGTTTCATCGGCGGCGCCGAGCATGCTGCGTTCGCGCAGGAATTCGCCGCGTGGTGCGGCGGCGGTGCGGTGGCGCTGGTCGGCAACGGTACCGACGCGCTGACCCTGGCCGTCGTGGAATTGCTGGGGCAGGGCGACGGCAGCGGTGAAATCGTGACCACCAGCCACACCTTCGTTGCCACCGCCGAGGCGATCGTCAATGCCGGCTACCGGCCAACCTTCGCCGACATCGATCCGGTGACCTGCCTGATCACGCCGGGCACGGTGGAAGCGGTCCTGACCCCGCGGACGCGCGCGATCATGCCCGTGCATCTCTACGGGCAGATGTGCGACATGCGCGGCCTCCGCACGCTGGCCGACGCCAACGGCCTTGCGCTGATCGAGGATGCCGCGCAGGCGCACGGCGCCCGCCATGACGGCGTCGGACCCGGTGAGGTCGGGGATGCGGCGACGTTCAGCTTCTATCCCGGCAAAAATCTCGGCGCCTGGGGCGACGGCGGCGCGGTTTACAGCCGCAATGCTGATCTTGTCGACCGCATTGATCGCCGTGCCAATCACGGCCGCAAAAGCAAGTATCTGCACGACGTGCAGGGTGTGAATTCGCGCATGGACACGCTGCAGGCCGCAATCCTGCGCGCCAAGCTGCCGCATCTTGCCGGCTGGAACACGGCGCGCCGGGCGGTCGCTGCGCGCTATGACGAATTGCTCGCCGGCGAGAACCGCATTCAGACACCCGGCGTGGACTCACGCGCCGAGCATGTATTCCATCTTTACGTCGTCCGGGTCGAGGAGCGGGACCGCGTGCGCCAGCTGATGAACGATCAGGGAGTCGGGGCGGGCATCCATTATCCGGTTCCGGTGCATGAGCAGCCGGCATTTCTCTCTCTCGGCTACGCGCCCGACGACCTGCCGCACGCCAGCCGCGCCGCCAGGGAGGTTCTGTCGCTGCCGATCTATCCCGAGATCTCGGACGAGCAGGTCAAAAGGGTGGCGCGGACCCTGATCGAGGCTGTCCGCGCGTGAGCGGATATACCGTTCATCCCAGTGCCGAGATCGCGGCCGGAGCGGCGATCGGTGACGGCACGCGTATCTGGCAGCATTGCATCGTGGTGGCGGGTGCGCGCATCGGGCGTGACTGCAAGCTCTCGCACAATGTGTTCGTGGAAGGCACGGCGGTGATCGGTGACCGTGTCGTGATCAAGGATAATGTCTGCATCTATGACGGGGTCACGCTGTCCGACGACGTCTTTATCGGTCCGAATGCCGTCTTCACCAATGTGCTCACACCGCGTTCCTTCGTTTCGCGCAAGTCGGAATACGAACGTACGACAATCGGGCGCGGCGCGACGATCGGCGCCAACGCCACCGTCGTATGTGGTCACGCCATCGGCGACTATGCCATGATTGGCGCTGGCGCCGTGGTGACCGCCGACGTCGCGCCGCACGCCCTCATGGCCGGTAATCCGGCGCGCCGGATCGGCTGGGTATCGAAGGCGGGCGAAGTGCTTGAAGCCGATCTCGTCTGTCCGCGCACCGGCGAGAAGTATGTAATGTCGGAAGCCGGGCTGCAGGTGGCCGGATCATGATGGCCTGTTTTAACGCGTGCCGGCGGGGCGGCTGACGCTTGGGCGCGCAGGAACTACGCCGCGTCTGCTTCTTCGCCATAAGCAGCCGCATCGCGGAGCGCGCGCGACTCT
>CAZUDR010000046.1:0-11575 GCA_964618715.1 uncultured Undibacter sp.
GGGCTGACCGGTGGTGCCCGAGGTGTAGATCATCATTGCCGGGTCCTCGGCACCGGTATCAACGGGGGTGAAATCCGGTGATGCCCTGGCCAGAAGATCGGCGAAGTTGCCGGCACCGTCGACGGCGAGCACGCAGCTCAGCGCCGGCACTTCATCGCGAACGCCGTCGAGCTTGGCCAAACCCTGCGCATCGGTCAGCAGCGCCCTGGCGCCGGAATTCTGCAGCCGGTAGGACAGCGCATCCGGGCCAAACAGGCCTGCGATTGGCAGCGAGATTGCACCGAGCTTGTATATCGCGACATGGGCGGCGGCGACCTCGGGCGACTGTGGCAGCATGATCCCCACACGGTCGCCGCGCGCAACGCCGTTTGCACGCAACACATTCGCAAGCCGGTTGGACATCTCCCGGAGCCGGCCGTAGCTGATGTTCTCGCTGCGGCCATCCGCATGCACGTGCAGGATTGCCAGACGTGCGGGATCATCCACTGCCCAGCGGTCGCAGGCGCTGACGCCGATATTGAATCGCGCCGGCACGTTCCAGCGAAACTCGCGGCTGAGCGCGTCGAAGTCCTTTGCGTGAGGCAGTGCCGGCATGGGTGCGGCAGGCTAGTCAGGCCGATGCGGGAGGTCCAGAGCGGCAGGTGCGGGGACCGCGGCCGGCGTTGTCGATGATCGGGCATCGGCCGATACGCCGCTGCCGGCCGAAGCGCATCAAATTGCAGCACCCGCGAAAACCAGTTGGTAACCAATTGCATTGTTAGCCCGGCCGATTTCGTATCGGAATTGCCCATTCGACGGGCGGATTAAATCTCCGGTGGTATTTCCCGGGCGATTATCGTCGCCGTACGCGCGGGGGTAAGCGCGACAGAGGGGGCTGGCGAGGTACTCATGGGGGTCGGCATCATCCGGCGGCTATCCGCGCTGCTGCGACGGCACCGCGCGTCCTCCGGGACAGCCGCCGCGCGGCAAAGGTCGGAGCTTCTGCGCCAGCAAAGCCTGCGTTTCGACGCTGCTCTCAACAACATGGCGCAGGGCCTCGTCATGTTCGACGAGTCCGAACGCGTTGTCCTTTTCAACAGACGCTATCTGGAATTGTCGGGTCTGTCGGCGGAGTTCCTGCAGTCCGGCCGTACCCTGCGTGACATTCTCCGCTTCAGGCAGGCGCAAGGCAGCTTTCTGACCGACATCGAGCAATATCGCCAGGAAGTGCTCGCTGCCATCGCCAAGGGCGACACCACACGACTGTTGATGGAAACGACCGATGGTCGCTTCCACCAGGTCGTCAACGTACCGATGGACGGCGGCGGCTGGGTCGCTACCCACGAAGACATTACCGAGCAGGTCACCGCGAAGCGAGTGATCGAAACCCAGAAGTTTCAGCTCGACGCCGCGCTGGCGAACATGTCGCAGGGCCTGTGCATGTTCGATGCGGACGGGAAGCTGATCGTCTGCAACCGCAAATACGCCGATCTGTACGGGCTGAAGGAAGAACTCACCCGGCCCGGCACCCCGTTCCGCTCCATCCTCGAGCATCAGATCGCAACCGGCAATGCGCCGGACTGGACAGAGGCCGATATCCAGAAGCGGATAAAGAGGGTCGCGGCCAGAAAGCCCTATCAGACCACGAACAGGCTGCAAGGCGGCCGCCTCATTTCAGTGGTTCACCAGCCGATGGCGGCAGGCGGCTGGCTGACAACGCATGAAGACGTCACCGAGGCAAGGAACCGCGAGGAGTCCTTCCGCCTGCTGTTCGAAATCAATCCGGTGCCGATGTGGGTGACCGATCGCGCCAGCCTGCGGTTCCTGGCCGCCAACGAGGCGGCACTTTCCCATTATGGATACAGCCGCGAGCAGATCCAGACGATGACGCTGCCCCAGCTGCTGCTGTCCGAGGACACCGATCAGGTCGCGCGCCGTCTGCACAACATGTCGAGCGACAGGCTGATCGAAATACAATCGCGGCACGCCCGGGCGGACGGCAGCGTCATCGACGTCGTCGTCTATTCGTGTGCGCTTACCTATGCAGGCCACAAGGCCCGGCTCGCCGCGATCGTCGACGTCACCAAGGCGAAACAGGCCGAGGACGAGATCCGCCGCACCAAGAAGTTTCTCAATGCGGTTGTCGAGCACGTCCCCCTGCCGATCGTGGTGAAGGACGTTTCGGGCCCGGAGATGGACGGACGCACGGGACGTTTCACGCTTTTCAATCGCGCATACGAGGAGCTTACCGGCGACTCACGCGAAAACCTGATCGGCAAGACCGCCGACGAAATCTACCCGAAAGAGCGCGCCGAACTGGTCGTGCGGACCGACAACGAGACACTGCAGTCGGATCACGCCTACTGCCAGGAACACCCGATCGAGACGGCGCACAAGGGCACCCGCCTGGTGACGGCGCACAAGACAGTCATCCGGGATGACAACGGCGAGCCGCAGTATCTGCTGACCGTGCTCGACGACGTGACCGAGCGGCGCCGCGCCGAGCAGCGCATTTCACACCTGGCGCACAACGACTCGCTGACCGATCTGCCCAACCGTGCCTCGTTCATCGAGTATCTCGACACCGCCATCGACAAGGCGGAAATGAGGGGCGAACAGTTTGCCGTCATTTGCGTCGATCTCGACCGCTTCAAGGAGGCCAACGACATCTATGGCCACCAGATCGGCGACGGGCTGTTGCGCGCGGCCGCCCTCCGGCTGCAAAAGGCAGCCGCCGGCACTTTCCTTGCCCGGGTCGGCGGCGACGAGTTTACGCTGGTCGTCACCGGCGGCGCGCAGCCGGAAACCGCCGTCACGCTGGGTGAGCGGCTGGTCGACGCGTTCCAGAAGGAGTTCGAGGTCGACGGCCACCGGATGCAGGTCGGCATGAGTGCCGGCGTGGCCATCTACCCGACCGACGGCGACAATGGACGCACCCTGCTGGCCAACGCAGACGCCGCGCTGTACCAGGCCAAGGCGGAGATGCGCGGCTCGGTGCGGCTGTTCGAGGTCGAGCTCGGCACCCGGCTGCGCGAGCGGCGCGAAATGCAAAACGACCTGCGCAACGCCATCCAGAGCAACCAACTGTCACTGCACTATCAGCCGCAGTTCAAGATCGCATCCAACGAGCCCATCGGCTTCGAGGCGCTGGTCCGCTGGCATTGTCCCAAGCGCGGGATGGTGTCGCCCGGCGCATTCATCCCCATCGCCGAGGAGAGCGGGCTGATCATCCCGCTGGGCGAATGGATCCTGCGGCGGGCCTGCCGCGAGGCGGCGTCCTGGCCGCGACCGCTGAAAATCGCCGTCAACATCTCGCCGGTGCAATTCTACCGCGGTGATCTGCCGCGACTCGTGCACGCGATCCTCATCGAAACCGGCCTGTCGCCGGGCCGGCTTGAACTGGAGATCACCGAAAACGTCATGATCGACGACTTCTCGCGCGCCGTATCCATCCTGCGCAGGCTGAAGACAATCGGTGTGCAGATCGCCATGGATGATTTCGGCTCGGGATACTCGTCGCTGTCCTATCTGCACGCGTTTCCGTTCGACAAGATCAAGATCGACCGCACCTTCATCGGCGACCTCGAACACAACCATCATTCGATGGCCATCGTGCGCGCGATTATCCCGCTCGGCCACAGCATGGCGGTGCCGATCCTGGCCGAAGGCGTCGAGACCGAGGCGCAGCGCGAATTCCTGTTGCAGGAAGGTTGCGACGAGGTGCAGGGCTATCTTACCGGCAAGCCGCAGCCGATCGAATCCTATGGGCAGATGATCGGCCAAGTGCCGGCACGGAAGCAGGCCGCAGCGGCGGGCTAGCGCACTGCCGCGCCACAGGCGCGCCATGCCGGCAACCCCATGCGCGGCGGTTGCGATGCAATCCGACGTTTGATGTAGCGCAATGCAAGGGTATCGCGCATTGGCGATGCAAGGCAGAATCGTGGCCCTGACCGTGCCGTCCTGCTCATGCACGCACTTTCAACCCGACGGACAATCATCGCCGGACTGGCCGCGGTAACAGCACTGGCCGGCGCCAGTGCCGGCACGCCGGCAATTGCTGCCTCATTATCGAAGTCCGGGCCGGCGCTTCCCGACCTGGCACCCGGGACCATTCCGCGGATGATCGACTGGATCGCCACCAGGAGCGGATGGAACGCCACGATGGCCCCACCCGTTCACCTCGCGGCGCCGGCGCAACTCGCCAGAATGCTTTATGGAGACAAGGCCGCAGCCGACCGGATCTGCCCCACGGCGCTTTATTCGATCGATCGGCACGAAATCTATCTGTCGACGTCCTGGAATACCGATGATCTGCGCGACCGCAGCGTGCTGCTGCACGAACTCGTGCACCACCTGCAGATCCTCAACAAGGTCAAGGTCGACTGCCCGGCCCTCTATGACCGGCAGGCCTATGCCCTGCAGGCCGCATGGCTGCGCGAGCAGGGCATCGACGAGCCTTACAGCTTTCTCCGCCTCGACGAGTTCACCATCTACACGACCACGCGGTGCCCCAACTATTATTGACCATCAGTCGCGCCGGGCGCCGCGGTACCGGGATACGCGTCTGTCGACGACGCCACCGGGATGTCCGGGCACGGGGTTGCAACCGGTTGCGCTTGATGACGTCCGCATGACACGTCGACCGTCAGCCGCTGTTTGCCCGCTCGCCGGAATCTTGAAAACGCCACTTCGAGCGCCTAAGCTTTTTCTGCGAGACGTTGCCGCGCTCAAGGATGCGTCCGCGCCGGTGCCGACATTGCCATGTATCTTCCGACCGGCATTTGCGCGCACAAATCGATGCGCAGCGATCTTCACTCATCGGGAGGCGTGACATGCTGAAGCGTCCAATCGCCGGCGGGCTGACGGCCGCGGCACTCTTGTTTGGGCCCAATGCGGTGGCCGCGGCCACGATCGCCAATCCGTCGCTCGGCGCGACGGCGGGTGAAAGTTCGACCGTGACACCCGTGCGATGGGTCTGCGGCCCGCGTCGCTGCGCCTACATTCCGCACTATGCCGGCCGCGTCGTTGTCCGTCCTTACATGCGCGGTTGGGTACCGCCGCCGCGCCCGCATTGCAATTATGTCCGCGGCCCCCGCGGCCGCTGGGCACTCGTATGTCCGTAAGGATTCCTGGCCAGTCAGAGAGGTGTTCCATGTCAGGGCGATCGATCTTTCTTGGTTTGTTGGCCGCAGCCTTGCTGACCGGCTGGAGCTTCAGTGCGCATGCCGCGGTCGCGAATTCGTCGCCCGGCAATGCTGCCAAAGACCTTTCGGGTATCACCGACGTTCGCTGGGTGTGCGGTCCCTATCGATGCGCCTGGATTCCGAATTACCGTGGACGGGCTGTCGTTTATCCGCACATACGTGGCCGGCCGGCACCGCGTTCCCCGCACTGTTTCTATCAGCGCAACATGTTCGGCCACTGGGTGCTGGTCTGCCCGTAACCGCGCAGCAGCTTTGAGGCGCAGGCCGCCTAGGTCCGGGCGCGAAGCGGGGCTGGGCTATCCCTTCTTCTCCTCCGGCTCAGCCAGAATCAGCGTCCAGTAGACCTTGTATTTCGACGCCGGGGTGTAGACCGCGGCAATGCCCATGCGGGTGGCGCCGGCGAGCAGCATGTTGGCACGATGCGGCGGTGAATCACGCCACCCCGAAAACGCCTCCGCGATGGTGTGATAGCCCGCGCTGATGTTTTCCGCCGCGGTCCTGGCGTCGTAGCCCGACGCCTTCAGCCGCTTGTCGAGCAGCTTGTTCGCCTTGTGGTCGAGCTTGTCACGCGCGGCCATCGCCTCCGCCTGACCCTGGGCCAGAGTCATGAGTGCCGGATCGAGGGTGACGGCGGGCAGGTTGTTGTTGGCACGGTAGCCGGAAATCATCGAAGCGGCTGCGGCGGCGTCGAGGGTGGCGCCCGGCTGCGCCAGGCTCCGGTAAAAACTCGGCTGGTCCTTCGGGCCGCCCGAACAGGCGGCAAGGACGGCGGCCGCAATGAGGGCGAGGAACGGGCGCAGAATCATCAGGCGCAGGAACTCAGAGTCGCGGGGCGCGCGCAAGCTTGCCGGCGATTGGGGCTGTTTGGTGGTGGCCGGGCGCAACGGAAGGGGCCATTCCCTTGCCGCCTCATCCTGCGAGACGCATCGCCTCGCGATGCTCCTCAGGCTGAGGCGGACCTGAAGCTGCAGCGCACGTGATCGCCGTCCCCGCGGAACGACCAACGCGTATCACTTTGCCTGCTGCAATGCCTGCCAGATCCGCGCCGGGGTCGCCGGCATGTCGAGGCGGGCGCCCCTGGGCAGCGCATCGAGAATGGCGTTGATCAGCGCCGGCGGCGCGGCGGTGGTGCCGGCCTCGCCCGTGCCTTTCACCCCGAGCGGATTGGTCAGGCAGGCGACGGCGTGGTGCTCCACCTGCATCGGCGGCACGTCGTGGGCGCGCGGCATGGCGTAGTCCATGAACGAACCCGAGACGAGCTGACCGCTGGCGTCATAGACCGTCGCTTCGGTCAACGCCTGGCCGAGCCCCTGGGCCACGCCGCCGTGCATCTGGCCGGTGACGATGGTGTCGTCGAGCACGTTGCCACAGTCGCCGATCGCAACGTAGTTGACGATATCGACCGCGCCGGTATCGGGATCGATCTCCACCTCGGCGACGTGGCAGCCGTTGGGAAACGACGGCGGCGCCTTCAGGCTGCCGGTGGTTTCCTCGATCACGCCCTGCTTTTTCAGCTCGGCGGCGCGCGCCGCCACTTCGAACAGGGTGACCTCGCGGCCGGTGTTCCTCACGCTGAACTTGCCGCCGTCGTAATCTATGTCGGCGTCGGATGCCTGCAGCAGCATGGCAGCAACGCGCTTGCCCTTCGCGATGACCGCGTCGGTAGTGTGGACGATCGCACCGCCGGTCATCATCGCCGAACGCGATGCGACCGCGCCGAAGCCGGGCACGTCGCGGTCGGAATCGCCCGCGGTCACGGTGACTGCCGCACGATCGATGCCGAGCTCGCGCGCCGCCACCTTGCCGAACACGGTCTGGTGTCCCTGTCCGCTCGGCCCGGCACCGATGCTGACCTCGACGCGTTCGCCGCCGGGAAACGAGACGCGCGCGGCCTCCTCCGGGAAGGCGCCGGCAATTTCCAGATAGCAGCCGATGCCGATGCCGCGCAGCCTGCCACGCTTCTTCGCTTCCTTCCGGCGCGCGGCAAAGCCGGCATAGCCGGCCGCCTCGACCGCACGCTCGAAAACTGCGGGGAAGTCGCCACTGTCGTAAAGGTGGCCGAAGGGCGTGGTGTAGGGGATCTTCTCCCGCTTGATCAGGTTGCGCCGGCGCAATTCGGCCGCGTCGATACCGGTCTGGTCGGCGGCGGCATCGAGGACACGCTCGAGCAGATAGCTTGCCTCCGGGCGCCCGGCGCCGCGGTACGGCCCGGTCGGCAACGTGTTGGTGAAAACGCAGCGCGCATTCACCTGCGCGACCGGAATGTCGTAGACCGTCGGCAGGCAGCCGGAGATGTGCGTGGTCACGACGAAATGGGCGACGCCGGTGAAGTAGGCGCCCATGTTGCCCAGGCCATCGACGCGCAATCCCAGAAACCGGCCGCGCTTGTTGAGCGCGAGTTCGACCGTCCAGAATGAATCGCGACCCTGGTTGTCGGTGAGGAAGGCTTCCGCCCGCGTCGAGACCCAATGCACGGCGCGCTTCATGTCCCGGGCGGCATGCAGCATGGCCACGTATTCCGGGTAGCACCAGCCCTTCATCCCGAACGCACCGCCGAGGTCCTCGGTGATGACGTGCAGCTGATCCGGCCTGATGTTCATCGCACCGGCGACCTGGCCGCGCACGCTGGCATAGCCTTGCGTGCCGCAGCGCAGGGTGAAACGGTCGGCGGCCGCATCATAGCTGGCGGTAGCGGTGCGCGGCTCCAGCGACGCAACGACCAGGCGCTGGTTGACAAGCTCGACACGCACCACATGCGCGGCTTCCCGGAAGGCACGGTCGAGCGCCGCCAGGTTCTTCTCGTCGGATTCAGGCAGCGCGGTCCAGTCGAATCCGATATTGCCCGGCGCCTCGTCCCACAACTGCGGTGCGCCGGGCTTGACCGCCTCGCGCACGTCGGTGACCGGCGTCATCGGCTCGTAGTCGACCGTAACCTGCTCGGCGGCGTCCTGCGCCTGCGCGGCGGTCTCGGCCAGGACCATGGCGACCGGCTCGCCGACATGCATGACGCGCTTGTCCGCCAGCGCCGGACGGTCGGGCGACCACGGCGTCTTGCCGCCGCGGCCGGGCAGCGGATGCGCGTGCGACAGCGAATGGTAATGCCGGTCGGCCAGGTCGGCCGCCGTGTAGACGGCGACCACGCCTTTGGCTGTTTTCGCCGCTGCGGTGTCGATCGACCTGATCGCGGCGAAGGCGTGCGGCGCGCGCACGAAGGCGGCGGCAAGCGCGCCGTCAGGCCTGACGTCGTCACCGAAGCGGCCGGTGCCGCGCAGCAGCGGATCGTCCTCGACACGGCCGGTCCATGGCTCGTTGCGGCTGGTGGCTGGCGATGCGGTCATGCGGTCACTCCGGAGAAATGGAAACAACGATTACAGGCGGCCCTTGATGCCGGCCTTGTCGTAGAGCGCGTTGATATGCGCCTTCACACTCGGGTCGGTGGTGTCGTTTTCGGGCTGGTTTCGCCAGCCGGTCTTCGCCAGCGCGACCTGCGCCATCTCCTCGTCCTGCTGCGAGGTCCCGCCGGAAATGCCGAAGGCGCCGACCATCTCGTCGCCCTTGAACACAGGATAGGCGCCGCCCGAGGCCGCGATCCGGCCGTGCGTCATGGCGGCAAGGCTGACCAGCAGCTGCGGATTACGCTCCTTGAACCACTGCTGGATCACCAGCCCGTCGGGGAAGCGCGGACTCATGGAGCGGAAGGCGGCTACCGTAAAGGCCTTGGCGATCGCCGTCTCCGGAGTGACGAAGCCGGCCTCGTCCATGCGCTCGACGGCGATGATGTTGCCCTCCGGCCCGACCACGGCGACCGAGATCGGCACGCCCATGGCCTCGGCCTTCTCCACCACCGCGTTGATGAATTCGCGGCATTCCACCGCGCGCAGCCTGGCCATACCCCTCCCCCGTCAACCCTTTGTTAACCGGCCGGCCGCCGGTAATTAGCAGGCAATTAACTGCAAAAAAACGGGTTGGGGAATACGGTCTGTGCCATCCGGGGTAGTAATTCGATGGCACAAGCCTCCGCTCTCCTAGCGCTTTTGCGCGGCTGGTACCTGGTGGCGCTGGTCGGCGCTGGCGCGTTTGCGGGAAGCTTTGCCCTGTTCCACTACGTCGTCCCGCTCACGCCCTGGATGGCGGCGGCGCCCATGCCGGTGATCTGCGCCCTTGGCGCGGGCCTCGTCGCCACCGCGGCGATGGCGCTGACGCTGGCAGTCCTCGCCCAGATCAGCCGTCTGCGCAGCCATCGCATGCATGTGGCGCTCGACAACATGTCACAGGGACTGTGCATGTTCGACCGCAATGAGCGGCTGGTGGTGTGCAACAGCCGCTATCGCGACATGTACAAACTGCCCGCCGAGGTGGCGAAACCCGGCATCACGCTGAGGAGCCTGCTCCAGTACCGCATCACCAGCGGCACCTTCGCGCGCGATATCGAGGAATACCGCAGCCAGCTACACGCCGCACTCGAGCGCGACGAGACCACCAGCACAGAGGTGACGTCGGCGGACGGCACCATCATCTGCGTGATCAACCGGCCGATGGCAGACGGCGGCTGGGTCGCCACCCACGACGACATCACCGAGCGGCGCGACGCCGAACAGGAGCGCGCCGTGATGCAGGAGCAGGAACAGCGGCGCGCCATGATCGAGCAGGCGATCGACGCCTTCCGCCAGCGCGTCGAGGAACTGCTGCACACGGTGACCGAGGGCGCGATGGCCATGCGCACGACCGCCGGCACCTTGCTCGATAACTCCGGTCAGGCATCGAAACGGGCCGTCAGTGCCGTCGCGTCATCGAACGAGGCCTCGACCAACGTGGAAACCGCGGCCATCGCAGCCGACGAACTGACCCGCTCGATCGGCGAGATCGGCCGTCAGCTGACGAGGACTTCCGACATCGTGCGCGCGGCGGTCGGCGAGGCGCAGGGAACCAACCAGCAGATCGCCGCGCTGTCGCAGGCAGCGCAGAAGATCGGCGACGTCATCAAGCTCATCCACACCATCGCCGGACAGACCAACCTGCTCGCACTCAATGCCACCATCGAGGCCGCCCGCGCGGGCGAAGCGGGCAAGGGTTTTGCCGTGGTGGCGTCCGAAGTGAAGTCGCTCGCGGTGCAGACCGCCAAGGCGACCGAGGACATTGCCCGGCTGATCTCGTCAGTGCAGGAGGCGACGGGCGGAGCCGTCGGCGCCATCGGCCGTATCACCGGGCGCATGGAGGAGATCGACAGCTGTACGACCAGCGTGTCGTCGGCGGTCGAGCAGCAGAGCGCGGCCACCGCGGAAATCTCGCAAAGCGTGGCGAACGCCGCCAACGGCGCCAAGCTGGTGGTGTCGGCGCTCGACGAGGTGGCGGGTGCGGCCACCGACACGCGCCAGTCGGCGGAAAGCGTGCTCGGCGCATCGCAGGCCGTCGAGGCCGCCGCCGGCGACCTGCGCCAGGAAGTCGAAGGCTTCCTGCGCCGCGTCGCGGTGTAGCCGGAAAAGCTTAACGACCAGATCACCGCAGTCCACGACGATGGCGCCGGGGCCCCGCCCGTGGCTGCATGCGCCATGAGCTATTGCTGCGGCCTGGTGCGATGTCGCGCCCAGGACTTGGGAGGACAATTCATCCCAAAATGTAGGACCAAGGTCCAACTCGATTTTCATGGATCGGGCTGCATGATCGAATATCAACAATCCCGAGTCGGCGCCGACGGAGCCCATAATTCAATACCTTTGAAGTAGATCAAACCGATCCTCCCAAGACGTCACGGCGCGTCGGCGGGCTGTGTTCCCTTGTTCCAGAGTAGGCCCTTGGTCCAATGTGATCTGTCCCCGACACCCGATAGCCTTTCCGAACCGTCACCGCGCGGTCGCAAGCCGCGCCGGCTGCAGTGGAATTCTGCAATTCTGCGGGAATCAGCATCATGACGATTAAACACATTCTTGCTTCAACCCTGTCAGCGACGGCGCTGCTGTTCGCGGTGACTGCGTCGCAGGCGCAGTCGAGTGTGACCACGGATGCGGGCACCATCAACGCCGAGAAAACCAAGCGTTTTTTCAAGGAAGAAACCTACTCGCCCTATGCCGGCCGCAAGTTTCCTGACCGTCCTCTCTGGGGCGACCAGCACCTGCATACGTCCTGGTCGCCCGATGCCGCCGGCGGTGGCACGCGGGTCGGTCCCGAGGAGGCCTATCGCTTCGCGCGCGGTGAGGAGGTCACTTCATCGACAGGCCAGAAGGTGCGTCTCGCCCGTCCCCTCGACTGGCTGGCCGTGTCCGATCATTCCGATGCCATGGGCGTGGTGGCCGATATCATCGCAGGCAAGCCGGAGCTGATGACCGACCCCACGCTGAAGAAGTGGCATGACATGACCAATGCCGGGCCGGAAGAGTCGATGAAGGCGGTCATGG
>CAZUDR010000046.1:11585-13458 GCA_964618715.1 uncultured Undibacter sp.
GCTTCAGGGACAGGGCAAGCTTCCGAAAGCGATGTCCGATCCCGAGACGGCCAAGGATGTCTGGCACCGTTACACGGCCATTGCCGAAAAATATAACGACCCCGGGCGCTTCACTGCCCTGATCGCCTACGAATGGACCTCGAACTACGGCGGCGGCAACAACCTGCACCGGAACGTCATCTACCGTGACGGAAAGCTAAAGGCCGATCTCGTCGCGCCGCTCACCACCTTTGACACGGAGAATCCGGAAAAGCTCTGGGAGTGGATGCAGGCCTACGAGGACAAGACCGGCGGCGATGTGCTGGCCATTCCCCACAATGGCAATCTCTCGAACGGGTTGATGTTTGCGGTCGAGACCTTCGAGAGCAAGCCGCTGACCAAAGAGTGGGCGGAGACCCGTATGAAATGGGAGCGTCTCTACGAGGTCACCCAGGGCAAGGGCACCAGCGAACAGCATCCCTCATTGGCCCCGAACGACGAGTTCGCCGCCTTCGAGATCTGGGACAAGGGCAACCTCAACGTGGTGCCCAAGAAGCCGGGCATGATCCCGCACGAATATGCCCGCGAGGCGTACAAGCACGGGCTCGAGATCGGGAAGAAGCTCGGCGCCAATCCCTTCAGGTTCGGCCTCGCGGGAGGCACCGACGCCCACACCGGTCTCACCGCGTCCGAAGAAAACAACTTCTTCGGCAAGTTTCCCTCGTCCGAGCCGAGTGCCGAGCGGTGGAGCGAGGATGCCTTCAACTTCGAGGGCCGCGTCGTCAAGGGATGGGAGCTCGGCGCTTCCGGACGTACCGCGGTCTGGGCCACCGAGAACACGCGCGCGGCAATCTGGGACGCCATGAACCGCAAGGAAACCTACGCCACCACGGGACCGCGCATCACCGTTCGCTTCTTTGGCGGGTTTGATTTCACGAAGGATGATGCCTACAGCCGTCAGCCGGCAGAGGCCGGTTATGCCAAAGGCGTTCCGATGGGGGGCGAGCTGCATGCCGCGCCCGCCGGCAAGGCGCCTACCTTTCTCGTGGCAGCGCTGAAGGACTCCCTGAGCGGCAACCTCGATCGCATCCAGATCATCAAGGGCTGGCTCGGCGCTGACGGCAAGGCAAAGGAAAAGATCTTCAACGTGGTCTGGGGTGATGCCGGCAAGCGAAAGCTGGACAGCGACGGCAAGCTGCCACCGGTCGGCAATACCGTGAACATCGCCAAGGCCACCTGGACCAATACGATCGGCGATCCCGAGCTGATCACGGTGTGGACCGATCCCGAGTTCGATCCGACGCTCCCCGCCTTTTACTACGCGCGCGTGCTCGAGATCCCGACGCCGCGTTGGACGGCTTTCGATGCCGTCAAATACGGCCTCAAGATGGGCAAGGAAGTACCGATGGTGATCCAGGAACGCGCCTACACCTCGCCCATCTGGTACACGCCGCAGGGCTAGCGACGGGGCGATCGTGCAGCAGGTGCCGGGTGCATTCGTGATAGAAATGGCGCGTGCCGGACCGGTTGTGCCGGCGCGTGCCGGACCGGAAGCAGTGAGCTAGCCGCCATGGGATTCCTTCGCCGCATCGTGCGCGAGCCGATGATTCACTTCCTGCTCATCGGTGCGGCCATCTTTGTCCTCTCCGCCTGGTTCGGCGGCGAGGACGAGACGGCGCCGCGCGACCGCATCGTGGTGACGGAGGGCCGCATCCAGCAGCTCGCGCAGATCTTCACCAAGACCTGGCAGCGGCCGCCGACCGCGCAGGAGCTGCGCGGCCTGGTCGATGCCCACATCAAGGAAGAGGTCTATTACCGGGAGGCGCTGAAGATCGGCCTCGACCGCGACGACACGCTGATCCGCCGCCGCATGCAGCAGAAGATGGAGTTTCTC
>CAZUDR010000047.1:0-13323 GCA_964618715.1 uncultured Undibacter sp.
CGGATCGGCCTGCCCGCGCGCCATGGCCAAGACGTTCGAGGAGCAATACGGCGTCGAGGTGGTGCATGCATGGGGCATGACCGAGATGAGCCCGCTCGGGTCGCTGTGCACGATGAAGCCGGAATATGCCGCCTTGAGCGGTGACGCCCGCCTCGATATCCAGCAGAAGCAGGGCCACCCGCCGTTCGGCGTGGAGATGAAGATCACCGACGACGCCGGCAAGGAGCTGCCCTGGGACGGCAAGACATTCGGCCGCCTGAAGGTGCGCGGGCCGGCAGTGGCGAAGGGCTACTACAAGGTCGACAGCGACCCGGTGTTCGAGGCGGACGGCTGGTTCGACACCGGCGACGTCGCCACCATGGACCGGCACGGCTATATGCAGATCACCGACCGCGCCAAGGACGTGATCAAGTCGGGCGGTGAATGGATTTCCACCATCGACCTCGAAAATCTGGCGGTCGGCCATCCCAAGGTGGCGGAAGCGGCCGTCATCGGCGTCCGTCATCCGAAATGGGACGAGCGGCCCCTGCTTGTCATCGTGCTCAAGAAGGGCGAGACGGCGAGCAAGGAAGAACTGCTCGGATTCATGCAGGGCAAGATCGCCAAATGGTGGATGCCCGACGACGTGGCGTTCGTCGACGAGATTCCGCATACGGCGACCGGCAAGATCCAGAAGACGACGCTGCGCGAGCGGTTCAAGGATTACCGGCTGCCGACGGTACAGGCGGCGGAATAGGTGCAGCGTCTCGCTACGCCCCGGACTGGCGTGCCAATTTGCCGGGCAAGCTGAAGCACTCATGACGGTTCCGGAAAGGCTCTATCAGGACGCGCTCATGGCCCTGCAGGCGCGCCGGTTTGCCGACGCCGCACACCTGTTCGGGAAATTCCTCGACCGGCAACCAGGCCATGTCGGCGCGCTGAACCTGATGACGATTGCCCTGATGGGCACGGGGCGCTTTGCCGAGGCCGAGCCGTTCATCGCGCGCGCACTCAAACTCGACCAAAGCTCCGACGTCTCGTTCTACAATTATGGCCTGATCCTCAAGCGCCTCGGCCGGCCGCAGGAAGCGCTCGCACAGTTTTCCGGCGCGCTCGAACGCAACGATACCGCCTTCGAGACGTGGAATAACCGCGGCACGGTGTTCAACGACCTCGGGCAGTACGAGAGGGCGCTCGGGGACTTTGATCAGGCCATTGCACGCAATCCCGGCTACGCCGAGGCCCACTGCAACAGGGGCCGCGCGCTGGCAGAACTCGGCCGCCACGAAGAGGCGATCGCCGCCTTCGACAAGGCGCTGGCGCTCAATCCGGCGCTGGTGGAAGCCTGGCTGGGGCGCGGCAGCACCTGTGCCGCAGCGCAGCGCGACGAGGCGGCAATCGACGCCTATCGGAAGGCAACAGTCCTGAAACCCGACATGGTGGTCGCCCACACCCGGCTGGGGCACGCGCTGAAGATCACAGGACGCATGGACGAGGCACGTGAGGCCTTTGCCGCCGCGCTGAAGATCAATCCCGGCGCTGCGCCGGTCCACTATGAACTCGCCCAACTGAAGCGCTATGCGCACGGCGATGCGCAACTCGCGGCGATGGAGACGCTGCTGGCGGCGTGTCCCGCCTCGTCGCCCGACCGGGTCGGACTCGAATTCGCGATCGGCAAGGCCTATGCCGACCTTGGTGATCATCCGCGTGCGTTCCGTCACTGGCTGAGTGCCAACGCGCTCAAGCGCGCGGAGATTGACTATGATGAAGCGCGGATGGTCGCCCTGTTCGACGACATCGAGGCAATCTTCACGCCTGAACTCATCGCGGCCAGGCGTGGCCATGGCGAGCCCTCGCCGCTGCCGATCTTCGTGATCGGCATGCCGCGGTCCGGCACCACGTTGATCGAGCAGGTGCTTGCCAGCCACCCGGAAATCCGGGCCGCCGGCGAACTGAAGCTGCTGGATGACGTGCTCAACTCGGTACCGGACGCGGACGGCAGGATCGTCCCCTTTCCCGACTACGTCGCCGCCCTGGCAGGTCCTGCATTCGGCGACATCGGTGCCCGCTACGTCGCGGGGCTTTCCGCGTTCGCGGCTGGCGCTGCGCGCGTCGTCGACAAGATGCCCGGCAATTTCGTTTTTGCCGGCATGATCCACCTCGCCCTGCCCGGCGCCAGGATTATTCATGCCGTACGCGATCCAATCGACACCTGTTTGTCGTGCTTCACGCAGCTTTTTACCGAACCGCAAGCCCATGCCTATGAACTCGCCGAGCTGGGCCGCTATTATCGCCGCTACCGGCGGCTGATGGAGCACTGGCACCGAGTCCTGCCGACGGGAACGATCCTCGACGTCCGTTACGAGGACATGGTGGCCGACCTCGAGGGGCAGACGCGCAAGCTGTTGGCGCATTGCGGTCTCGCCTGGGATGAACGCTGCCTGGCCTTCTACGAAACCCGGCGTCCGGTGCGCACGGCGAGCGCAACACAGGTGCGCCAGCCGATCTACACGAGCTCACTTGCACGCTGGCGCGTCTACGAGGAATTCCTCGCACCTCTCCGGGCAGAGCTGGATCTCTAGCCACCCGACCCCGCACGACGGAATGATCATGCGCGCTGCCGCGCAGGAAAGCGCATGTGGATTGCGGTGCCCGGCTGCAGACGCTCACCCCACAGCGCGCCGTTGAGCTGCTGCGCCAGCGCGCGCACGATGCGCGAGCCTGTCGACCGTGCGTCGACCAGGTCATAGTCTTCGGGAAGCCCCACGCCGTTGTCGGACACCGACAGGTGGACGTAATCCTTGCCTTCGAGTCGTTCCATGGTCACGCGCACGTTGATCCGTGCATCCTTGTTCGGTTCGGGAAAGGCGTGCTTCTGTGCGTTCGCCACCAGCTCGTTGAGGATCAACCCGAAGCTGATGCACTGGCCAATGGTCAGCTCGGCGGCATCGACCTCGGAATCGACCTGCGCCGGCCCGACCGTCGCGCTGTAGAACTCGCTCAGCAGCCGGGTCAGTTCCTGGACATAGCTGGCGAGCGGCGGCGCCGAATTGTCGTAGCGCTGATAAAGAAGCTGGTGAATCTGCGCCAGCGTCTGTACGCGCCCCGCCAGTGATTTCATCCGCGCAAGCGCCTCCCCGGGCGCGATGTTTCCGTCCACGCCGGGCCGCAACATGCTGAGCACAATCTGGAGATTGTTCTTGACCCGGTGGTTGAGCTCGCGAATGAGAACCTCGCGTTCCTCGGCCAGGTTCTTGAGCTCGATCTGATCGTTTTCGATGGCAGCAGCCATGCTGTCGAACGCAGCGGCGAGCTTCCCGATCTCGTACTTGCCGTACGGAATTTCGGAGCGTGCCGACAGGTCGCCTTCCTCGATCGCCTCGGCCGTGCGCGCGAGCGAGCGGACGTAGCGTGTGACAAAGGCCTCGCTCGCATAGCCCGCCGCAAAAAGCGCCAGCAGCAGTACGAGTACCGGCGCTGCAAGCGTGTTGAGCAGCGCGTTGCCGTAACGCGCATATTCGAGATAGGGCGTCTGTCCGACCGCCACCACCAGGTCGCCGGTTCTCGTCTTCTGGACGCCGTAGACACGCGGACTGCCCGAGGCGTCATCTGCCCGCAATTTGCCGCTTGCGAGCGCGACTATCTGCCTGATTGCCTGTTGCGACGGCGGCGGGCCCGGTTCGGCGCCCTCGTCCCGCGGCATGGCGGCGTTGTGCGAGAGCAGTTCTCCCTCCTCGTTGAGGGCAGAAATGGTCGCGTTCTCCGGCAGCTCGATCGTCTTGCCGAGAAAATCGAGCCAGCGCAGATCGACGCCCAGGGCGACCGCGCCCTGAAATCGTCCCTCATCGTCGAGAACGGGATAGGCAGCCGCCAGCAGGGGCTTGCCCGACTGCGCAAGCATGTAGCGTCCGAGTACGAACTTCTTTTCCGTCCTGGTTTCGTCGAACCACGCCGCCTCCCCTGCGCCGAGCGGCATTTCACTGCCATCGGTCGCACAGACGCCCTCGCCCTGCGCGTTGTAAAGGATCAGCGAGGTGAAAGCGGGGAATTGCTGCAACCAGCCGGAGAGATAGGTGCGGCAGCTTGCGGCATTCACATCGCTTCCGGAATAGTCCTGAGCGACCGATGTCAGCAGGGCGCGCGCATTTTCGATGACCGTCTCATTCCGCGCTGCGGCAAGCTTGGCCAGTCGTTCGACGCTGATGCTGATCTGCTGACTCTGGTCGTTCAACCAGCTGTTAGCGAGGAAAATTGCGACCGCGAGCCCCGGCAGCGATGCCAGACAAAGCAGCAACAGAATGCGCTGACGCAACGAGAGAGAATTTATCATGTCCGCTGCCGGGCGGCGAAGTCGCGCACGCCGGTTGACCCCCTTTTCGGCTACGGGCGCGGCGCGCCACACTTGCACCTGTAGAAACGGTCAACCAGGGCGCAAGGTTCCCGATTGCAGGCCGGCAACCGGGTGAAGCCAAGCACCTCGCGACGAAATTGAAAAAGGGCAAAGGTCAACCGACCCTTGATCGGGGATGGAGACGGACGGTCATTCGCCTCCCGGTACGTAGACTGTCACGGCGGCCGGCCGCAGGGAAAAGCGCGCCGGAGTCTGCGTCACAATCTCGCCGTCGACATTGACCGGCCTGGGACGTCGGGTGGATACCTCGAAGGCGCGCGCCCGGATGGTGCGCACCTCCCGCCACGCGCCGTGCTCGCCGTGGCGCAGGTCGCGCGCCAGCAATGCCAGCTTCCAGGCGCGCCGGAATTCGAGGCTGTACAGATCGAGCCGCTGGTCGTCGATCGAGGCGTCCCGTTCGATGACGGTCCCGCCGCCATAGAAACGGCCATTGCCGACCGCGATCTGCAAGGTGCGAACGCGCGCGGTGCGCCCCTCCGCCGCGATCACCGCATAGAACGGACGCGCGCGGGAGAGCACCCGTATCGCCGCGACCATGTAGCTGAGCCTTCCCAGATAACGTTTGATGTCGCGGTCGAGCTGTCGCGTCAGCTCAACCGAAAGCCCGATGCTGGCCGCGTTGAAGAACGGCTGGTCGTTGACCGTGCCGAGGTCGATTTTCTTCGTACGGCCCGCGGCAATAATTTCGGCAGCGCGATTCAGGTCCGGCGGGATGGAGAGCGTACGCGCGAGATCATTGGCGGTCCCGGTGGGCAAAATGCCGAGCGGGAGTCCGGTCTCGGCCACGGCCGCCGCCGCAGAGTTCAACGTGCCGTCGCCTCCGGCAACGACGAGCATATCGACGGCGGCGGCGTGCGCGCGGATGCAGGGACCAACATCGTCACGGCAACGACACTCGCCTTCGACCGGCGCGATACCGCTGGCCGAGAGTGCGTCTACCGCGGTGGCGCGGGATTCACCGCCGCTGCGGCTCTTGGTGTTGACGATCAGGAGTGCGCGATGCCGGTTCATCTTTGACGCGGCGCCAACGCGTAACGGCGCTGCCGGTTCCACCCTGCCCGCGGCACAGGGGAACCAACGGTGCGCGACCGGCGTTTCAGGTCTTGTCCGTGCCGGGTGACAACCGGCCGCAATGGGGATGACGGACGCAGGTGATTTTGCCGGTTTCTAACTGCGACAGCAACGCATCGGTACGCGTGGACGTCTGACCCATTCCCGGCGCGGGCACCTCAGGTCAATTGACCGCTGCGCATGATCGCCAGTGCCAGAATCTGCGCGCGCGGCACGATCGAATCCAGCTCGACGTATTCGTCCGGACTGTGAGCACGCGCGCCGACCGGGCCAACTGCGCACAGCGTCGGTATCCCGACGGCGGCGGTAAAGCCGGAGTCCGCACAGCCGCCGGTAAACAGACCTGTGATCTCCAGTCCGAGCGCGCGTCCACAAGTGACATAGTGCTCGAACAGACGCCTGCTGTCCGGCGTCTGCACCAGCGGCAGAAATTCGGCATAGATCTCGAATGAGGCGCTCGTACCCGGCACGGTCGCGTGCGCCATGATGGACTCGATCTTCCCGAGCATGGCATCGCGGTCCTGTGGTGCGACGTAGCGCAGATCCATCTCGGCTGATGCCTTCGGCGCCACCATGTTCACGATCTGGCCGCCGGAGACGACACCCACATTGACGGTGATCCCCTTCGTCAGGTCAGTCAGCGCGCCGAGCGCGACTATCTTGTGTGCCATCTCCACGATGGCGCTCGCCCCGTCCTCGAAATTCGCGCCGGCATGTGCCGCCTTGCCGGTCACTTCGAAGCGCATGAACACGCCGGCCTTGCGGCCGGTGACCACCGCATTCTCCGGCCGGCCCGGCTCGGCGTTGAACACCAGCCGCGCGCGCCGCGCCTCCGCCTCGATCAGCGCGCGCGACGACGGCGAGCCGATCTCCTCGTCGGCGGTGTAGAGCACCACCAGCGGCGCCGGGGCGCCGCCGCATGTCTTCAGCGCCGCCGCGACAAAACTGTTCATCACCAGCCCCGCCTTCATGTCGGCGGCACCGGGGCCGCGGCCGCGCGCACCGTCTACCGCAAACGGCCTCCGTTGCGCCTCGCCGTCGGGAAACACGGTGTCGCGGTGCCCCATCAGCAGGATAGTGCGCTCACCGGGCGCCGGCACCGTGGCACGGATTGCATCGCCGTATGTGTCGTTCGGGATGATCTTGTATTCGACGTCGTGTGCGTCGAGGAAATCGGCAATGGTCTTGCCGGCCCGGTCGACGCCGGCCTTGTTGCGCGAGCCGCTGTCGATATCAACCAGCTGCCGCAGCAGCGCCAGCATGGCGTCACCCCGCCCGGCCAGCCAGTCGATCACACGGCGCTCCTGCGCCGACTGACTACGCTCCACTTCCCCGTTCAATCCATTGCCTCAATGTGACGTGGACACGTTCGATAGCGCTGTTCCACGTGCGCGTTTCGTCCTGACGGAACAGACGCGCAACAGGATACCAAGGCGAGGAATCGCGGTCGAGCAGCCAGCGCCAGTCCGGGATATACGGGAGCATGAGCCAGACCGGCCGTCCCATCGCACCGGCCAGATGGGCCACGCTGGTGTCAACGGTGACAAGAAGGTCGAGTTGCGAAAGCAGCGCTGCGGTCGCTGCGAAATCGGTGAGCAGCGGCGCGGCATCGAGAATGTCGCCGCGACCCGCCATCGCCGCCGCGTCGGCGGGCCGAACCTCTTTCTGCACGCTCACATAGGATGCGTTTACGTCCAGCAGCGGAAACAGCGCCTCGAGGGGAATCGAACGATCGGCGTCCCGATGGTGGGCGGCATTGCCCGACCAGACGAGGCCGACGCGCGGGCGGCGCTGCGCGGCAAGCCGGGCATGCCAGGCGGCCATCTCGTCAGAGGGTGCGGACAGATAGGGCCCGCTCCAGGGAATGGTTTCCAGCCGCGTGTCGAAGGCGAGCGGCAGGCTGAGCAAGGGACAATGCGCGTCGAACGATGGAAGCGGATCGCCCCTGCTGACGATCTCCGCCACGCCTGCCAGCGCCTCCATCAGGCGTCGCAACGGCTTTTCGACTTCAAGAATGACGCGCCCTCCGCGGCCTGCGACCAGCGGAACGTAGCGGCAAAACTGGATGGTATCCCCGAAGCCCTGTTCGCTGTGCAGGAGGACGGTCTTGCCCGTGATCTCCTCGCCCCGCCAGACCGGCTGAGGGAAGTCTCGCCAGGTTCGCGCCAGGTTCTCTCGCTTCCAGCGCCATTCGTATTCGGGCCAGCCGCGCGCGAAGTCGCCGGTCAATAGCCGCAGCGTGGCCTTGTTCCAGTGCAGTTCCTGCATCTCCGGCTGCAGCGCGAGCGCGCGGTCATAGTCGGCACCCGCCTCGTCGTACCGCCGAAGTTCGGTCAACGTGGCGCCACGGTTGCACAAGGCCTCCGGATAATCCGGCTGCAGCGCCAGCGCGCGCCCGTAACTTGCCAGAGCGTCCTCGTAGCGCCCGAGATCATTCAGCGCGGCGCCGCGATTGCACCAGGCTTCCGCATGGTCGGGACGCACGGCGAGCGCGCGTTCATAGCTTGCAAGCGCCTCGTCGTATCGTTTCAATGCGCTCAGCGCGTTCCCGCGATTGGACAGCGCTTCCGGGTAGTCCGGACACAAGGTGAGCGCGCGGTCGTAACTCGCCACCGCCTCCTCGTGGCGTTTCAGATCGCGCAGCACATTGCCGACGTTGGAATGCGCCTCGGCGAGATCCGGCTGCGCGGAAACGGCACGGTCCAGACTCGCAAGCGCTTCATCGAACCGGCCAAGTTCATGCAGCGTCACACCGCGGTTGCACCATGCTGCCGCATGGCCGGGCTGGATGGCCAGCGCCAGGTCGTAGCTCGCCACCGCCTCCTCGCGCCGCCCGAGTTCCTTGAGGATGTTGCCCTTGTTGAACAGCACGCCGGCATCCCGCGGCGCGAGCGCCAGTGCCTGCTGGCAACTCGCCAATGCCTCCTCGCCGCGGTTGAGCGCAGCGAGCAGGACCGCGCGATTGTTGTGCGCGTCAAGACAGTTACGATCGAGGGCGACCGCCTGTTCGAAACTCGCCAGCGCGTCGGCCGGCCGGTTCAGCGCATTGAGCACCAGACCACGGTGCACCAGCAGGGTCGGCGTCGGCGCGGCGGCCCGCATGGCGGCCGCAATAAGCTGAAGCGCCTCGCTGAACCGGCCCGCGGAAAAACGAATCAAGCCGAGAAAATGCGACGCGTCGCCGTGGCCTGGCCGGGCGGCCAGAATGGTCGAATAGAGATTCTCCGCCTCGTCCAGACGGCCCTGTTGATGCAGGGCCATCGCCTGCGACAATAGATTCTGCACATCTTCCGGCGCGATTTGCGGCTGACGCGCAAGTGACATGGTCAGAAATTCTCTCCGTCACAGGCAACCGCGACCTATAAGGGCGCCTTTCTGAGTCGTCCAGAATCAGAAACCGGCGCAGAATCTGCCCGATTGCACGCGCACTTCGCTATCATGCGGCCAATGCGAATCGCTTCTTTCATCCTGGCGGAAGCAGTTTGAGCGCGCCCGAACTGACGCCGCTGGGTGATCAGCGCCGCCCGATCATGGTGGTGAGCCACGAGCGCTCGGGCACCCATTTCATGATGAACTCGGTGGCCGCATGCTTCGGCTATGTCTCCAATCCCTGGCTGGACATCGACCGGCACCGCTTCAACATCAACTACTTCCATGCGCCAAGCCTGCAGCAGCTCGTCGGAAAGCTGGCACAACTCCGCGCAGCCAACATGCTCAAGTCCCATCACGAGTTCGCATTCTTTTCCGAGTTTGCTTCGTCCTTCGACGGCATGCTCGATATCATCTACATCTATCGCAATCCGGCCGACGTGATGGCCTCGTTCTGGCGCTTTCTGCACAGCTGGCCGTGGGTTGAAGGCCCGAAGGCCGATACGGTGGCTGATTTCGCGACTGCCGCCCCGATGGGCCAGCTCATGCGCTACCAGTTCCGTCAATACGACTCGATGCTTGACCGGTGGGCGAACCATGTCGAGCACTGGCTGCAGGCGGGGAGCCGATCGCCACGAATTCACATTGTGAAGTACGAAGACCTGGCGGGCGCCTACGAAGACACCGTCAGTCGCCTGGGCAGCGCATTGGGATATGCGCCCGCGCAGATCGTTCGGCCGTCGCCGCAGCAAAACGTGGTGCAGACGGGTCCGGTGAAATACGAGCCGGCGCAGGACGCCGACAATCGTGCGGCGGTGTCTGCCCTCGCCTCGGCGAGATATCCCGACCTGATGGCGCGGCTCGGATACTGCTGAAGGCGCTGTCCGGGTTCGTCACTGCGCCAGCTGTTGCTGCGCTTCGCGGGCCGCATCCTCCAGTGTCATGAACTGCGCGCCTTCCTTAGCGAGCGTGTCGGTCAGTTCCTCGAGCGCCAGCATCCGGTAGCCGCGACCGATCACGTAGGGGTGCATGGTATAGGTGAGCACGCCCCAATCCGTCGTTCTCTTCATATAGCGGAACTCGTCGAGCCAGTTCTGCATCACTGCGCGGGCCGGCTGCATGCTGGCGAGCACGCTGGTCGGCTGACGCAGGAATTCGAAATGAGGAAAATCGTCGAGCGACCAGCTGATCGGCATCTCGATGAGCGACGTCTCCTCGCCGAAGCGATAGGGTTCGCCGAGCCTCGCCACGTCGCCGCGCCGTGCCCGGTAAGGCCGGTAGTCGGCACCCATCAGGCTGGAATCGTAAAGGAAGCCGTGCCTGAGCAAAAGATCGACCGTGTGCTCGCTCAGATCCCACGACGGCGATCGGTAGCCGCGCGCCTTGCGCCCTGACAGCCGGGCGATTGCCTCGTTGGCCCGCACGAGGTCAGCCTCCTCTTCCGCGCGTGTCAGATTTGCCGGCGGGACATGTGCCCAACTGTGATGGGCGACCTCGTGCCCGGCCTCAACCACCGCGGCGCATTCCCGTGGCCAGCTTTCGATGGTAAAGCCGGGAACGAACCAGGTCGCCCTGATCCCGCGCTCCTTGAGGAATCCGAGAATACGGCCGGATGCCATGGCGCCGAACTCGCCGCGCGACAGCGGCGTCGGCGTCGTCATGCCGCGGGCGAGAAAGCCGGACTGGGTGTCGAAGTCGAAGGTCAGGCAGACAATGTGGCGGGGCATGCAGCTTTCTTGCCGCGCCTGCGCAAAGGAAGCAAGACGGGGCGGTCGCACCGATGGCGGTGATTGAGCTCGGCATTATCATCAACGGCGCAACGGGGCGGATCGGCTCGACGCAGCATCTGGCCAACGCGCTGGTGCCGATCCGCGCCGAGGGCGGCCTGCCGGCGGGAGACGACCGCATCATGCCGCGTCTGCTGCTGCTCGGCCGCAATGAGGAGCGGCTGGCCGCGATCGCCCGCGAGCACGGCATCGCGGAATGGACCACCGATCCCGATGCTGCGCTGGCACGCCCGGACTTCCAGATCTTCTTCGACGCGGCGGCCACGCAGCAACGACTGGCGGTCCTGACCAGGGCGATCGCCGCCGGCAAGCACATCTACACCGAAAAGCCGGTCGCCCCGACGGTCGCGGACGGGCTCGGCCTTTTGCAGGCGGCGCGTTCACGCGGGCTCAAGGCCGGAGCCGTGGAGGACAAGATCAATCTCCCCGGCTTCCGCAAAATGGCGGCGCTGGCGGCGAGCGGCTTCTTCGGCCGTGTCACCGGGTTCCGGCTCGATTTCGGCTGGTGGGTATTCGATGGCCGCGAGCGGCCCAGCCAGCGGCCGAGCTGGAACTACCGGAAGAGCGGCGGCGGCGGACTGACCCATGACATGTATCCGCACTGGCGCTACCTGATCGAGGACATCCTCGGACCGATCCGCCGCGTGGTGACGGCAGCAGCGATCGCCCAGCCGCAGCGCATGGACGAGGACGGCAAGTCCTACGACGTCGACGTCGATGATACCTCGCTCACGCTTGCCGAGCTGGCGAGCGGCGCGGTCGGCACCATCATCTGCTCATGGGCGACCCGCGTCCGGCGCGACGACCTGGTCACCCTGCAGATCGACGGCACCGGCGGCTCGGCGCTCGCCGGGCTGCATCGCTGCTGGACGCAAGGCGCGTCCGACACGCCGACGATCCGCCGCTTCAATCCCGATGTCGACATCGGGGCCGACTATTTCGGCGAATGGAAAGAGGTCGCCGGGACGGACCGCTACCCCAATCCCTATCGCGTCGGCTGGGAGCATTTTCTGCGCCACGTCGTGCGCGATGACCCGCTCAGGAACGACCTCGCCGCCGGCATCCGCGACGTGCAGCTGGCGGAGGCCTGCTCCCGCAGCGCTGCCGACGGCCGGTGGATCGCGCTCGACGACGCGACCGGGTGAGCATGCCTGGCGAATTGTCCCCCGGCCGGCTGGCCCCGTGGCGGTCCGGCAGGCTATTCTTGCACCTGCGCCCTCACCGTTCCGCCGTAAACATCTGCAATGGCGAGTAGTCCTCCATTTTCGCGGGGCCCGGGCTCCGGCCCGCTGTCGCGCGGGCTGTCGATGTGGTTTGACGTGGGGGCGCGGGGAATCGCTTGCGCAGAATGACTGAAGCATGTTGAGGCGCCCCTACATCGAAGTGCCGACGTCGCGGCTGGCGACCTGGTCCGGCCGTTTCGGCTGGTTCGCGCTGGCGGTCGCCGTGCTGTCGGTCGTGATCCTGCGCACGGATCTGCTGGAATTCGAGCCGGCGATGGCCACCTTCGCGGCCGCGCTTGTCTTTGCCGCCCTCGCGGTGCTGCTGGCCTTCGCCGCCTTCGTGGTGATCTGGCGCGAGGGCGCGCTCGGCCTCGGACGCGCGGTGCTCGGGCTCGTACTCGGCCTCCTGCTGCTCGCCTATCCCGGCTATCTCGGCTACCGCGCCTTCCAGATGCCGGAGATCAACGACGTCACCACCGATACCGCCAGCCCGCCCGCCTTCGCCGTTCTGGCGCGGCTGCGCCCGCGCGGACGCGTCGCCTATCCGGGCGCGGAAACCGCCGCGCGCCAGCAGGCGGCCTTCCCCGACATCGAGTCGCTCGAATACGATATCCCGGCGCCGATCACCTACCAGGCCGCGCTCTCCGTCGTCTCCCGCCGCGGCTGGCATGTGGTTGATTCGCAGCCGCCGGCAGGCGGCCGCCCCGGCACCATCGAGGCGGTGGCGCGCACCCTGATCATGGGCTTCCGCGACGACGTCGCCGTGCGCGTTGTCGCGATCGGCACGACCGGTTCGCGCATCGACGTGCGCTCGGCCTCGCGCTACGGCAAGATCGACTTCGGCGCCAATGCGAAGCGGGTGGCAAGCCTGCTGCAGGATATCGACGACACGGTGAGCGCCATTCCGGCGACGGAGCTCGAGCGCAGGCCGGCGCCGCAGCGCCAGCCCTCGCGGCGCTAGCCGGCGAGGCGATAGAGGCCGTCGATCGCCGGCCTGCCATCGGTGGCGACCACGCCGCGCGCCACCAGATCCTCCAGATGCGCCAGCACCGACAGGCCGGCCGCGCCGGAGAGCCGCGGATCGAGCCCGATATAGATGGCGCGCACGATGGTCGGGATGTCGGTTTCGCCCTTGGCGAGGCGATGCAGGATCGATGCCTCGCGCGCCTTGCGGTGCAGGATGTAGTAATTGACGAAGCGCGGCGCGTCGCGGATCACCGGGCCGTGGCCGGGCAGATAGACCGTCTCGCCGCGCCGGGCGAGCTTGTCGAGCGAGGCCATGTAGTCGCTCATGGCGCCGTCCGGCGGCGCCACGATCGAGGTGGCCCAGGCCATGACATGGTCGCCGGAAAAAAGCACCTGCTCTTCACCGGCCCGCTGCGTCAGCGCAAAACACAGGTGATCTGGCGCGTGCCCCGGCGTATGCAGCGCGACTAGATCCCAGCCGTCTCCCGCAACCGTATCCCCGTCGCGAAGGACGACA
>CAZUDR010000048.1:0-13294 GCA_964618715.1 uncultured Undibacter sp.
AGGCGCACCCGGTCTCCATGCAGCACCTGCTGCGCGCCAAGGAAAGCGGCTGCAGATTCATCGTGGTCGACCCGCGCTACACGCGCACCGCAGCACATGCCGATGAATTCGTGCGCCTGCGTCCCGGTACCGACGTCGCCTTCATCTGGGGCGTTCTGCATGTCGTTCTGAAGAACGGCTGGGAGGACAAGAAGTATATCGATCAGCGCGTGTTCGGCTTCGACGAGGTGCGCAAGGAGGTCGAGAATTACCCGCCCGACGTGGTCTCCGGCATCACCGGCGTGCCGGTCGAGCAGATCGAGCGCGTGGCCGAGATCACTGCGAAAAACAGGCCGGGCACGCTGATCTGGTGCATGGGTCTGACGCAGTCGACCATCGGCAACAACAAGACCCGTGCCGCGTCGATCTTCCAGCTTGCGCTCGGCAACATCGGCAAGGCCGGCGGCGGTGCCAACATCTTCCGTGGTCACGACAACGTGCAGGGCGCCACCGACATCGGCGTGCTGTGCGACAACCTGCCGGGCTATTACGGGCTCAGCGAAGGCGCCTGGCATCACTGGTCCCGTGTCTGGGACGTCGACTACGCGTTCATGCAGAAGCGCTTTGCCTCCAAGAAACTGATGGAGACGAAGGGCATTCCGGTGTCGCGCTGGTTCGACGGTGTGCTGGAAGGCAAGAAGGACCTCGACCAGCCGAACAGCATCCACGCCATGGTGTTCTGGGGTCATGCCCCGAACTCGCAGACACGCGGCCCCGACCTGAAGAAGGGCCTGGAAAAGGTCGACCTGCTGGTGGTGATCGATCCGGTGCCGACGTTCAGCGCGGTGATCGCCGACCGTCAGGACGGCACCTACCTGCTGCCGGCCGGCTCGACCATGGAGATTGCCGGCTCTGTCACCAATTCCAACCGTTCGCTGCAATGGCGCGAGAAGGTCGTCGAGCCAATGTTCGAGGCCAAGGGCGACTACGAGATTGTCTATCTGCTGGCCAGGAAGTTCGGTTTCGCCGACGAGATGTTCAAGCATATCGAGGTGAAAGACAACGAGCCGGTGGCCGAAAGCATCCTGCGGGAGCTCAACAAGGGCATGTGGACCATTGGGTACACCGGCCAGTCGCCGGAGCGCCTCAAGCTTCACATGCAGCACCAGGACCTGTTCGACACCACCACACTGATCGGCAGGAGCGGACCGGTGAAAGGCGAATATTACGGCCTGCCCTGGCCATGCTGGGGAACGCCCGAGATGAAGCATCCGGGCACACCACTGCTCTACGACCAGTCGAAGACCATCGCCGAAGGCGGACTGCCGTTCCGCGCCCGCTGGGGCGTCGCGCACGAAGGCCAGAGCCTGCTCGCCAAGGACTCCTACCCCAAGGACTCGCCGATCAAGGACGGCTATCCCGAGATGACCATGGCCGTGCTCGACAAGCTCGGCTATGCCGGCCAGCTCAAGCCAAGAGAAAAGGTAATCATCGCCGCGGTCGCCGCAGGCGTCTATCGGCCCTCATTACTCGATATCACCGACCAAGATGCCACCGGGCTGCTGGATCAGCTCGAGCAGAGCGCCGCACCCGAACCGGCACCCGGTTCGCCCCGGCAGCAAGACGACCAGCAAACCCAGGCCGCCGCCGAGCAGGAAGCGCGCAGGTTTCCCGATCTCGATGCCAAGGCGCATGACGCGATCGTCGCCTATCTCGCCCACGCACCATCGAGCCAGGCCGGGAAGAAAGGCTCGGCATCGCATGCCGTCCAGCAACAGGACAGCGGAGAGGCCGAAACCGGCGAGCAGGAATTCAGCGGCGGCGACGGCGCCGGAAAAGACCAGAAGGATCCACACGAGACCGCCGGCCTGCGCGACAAGATCCTCAAGATCAACTGGAAGACCGACCTCTCCGGCGGCATCCAGCGCGTCGCAATCGCCAACAACATCGCGCCTTTCGGCAACGGCAAGGCGCGGGCGCTGGTTTGGAATTTCCCCGATCCGGTACCGGTGCATCGCGAGCCGCTCTACACGGCGCGGCGCGACCTGCTGCCGAAGTACGAGACCTACAAGGACCGGCGGGATTTCCGGTTGCCGGTGCTCTACCGCTCGATCCAGGAAAACGACTATTCGAAGCAGTTCCCGCTGGTACTCACCACCGGTCGGCTGGTCGAATACGAAGGCGGCGGCGACGAGACCCGCGCCAACAAATGGCTAGCCGAGTTCCAGCAGGAGATGTTCGCCGAGATCAATGGCGAGGATGCCCAACGCCTCGGCATCCGCAACGGCGAGAATATCTGGCTGCACACACCCGATGGCGCGCGCGTGCGGGTCGCAGCACTGGTCACGCCACGCGTGGGCAAGGGCACGGTCTTCATGCCGTTCCACTTCGGCGGCTACTGGATGGGCGAAGACCTCAGCGACCGCTATCCGAAAGGCACCGTGCCCTACGTCGTCGGCGAGGCGGCTAATACCGCGATGACCTATGGCTACGACGTGGTGACCTTTATGCAGGAATCAAAAGTCACATTGTGCCGGGTCGAGCCCGCGTGAATTTGGGAGACATCCAGATGGCCCGTATGAAATTCCTTTGCGACGCGGACCGCTGCATCGAATGCAACGCCTGCTCGACGGTGTGCAAGAACGAGCATGAAGTGCCATGGGGCATGGTGCGCCGCCGCGTGGTGACGCTGAACGACGGTGTGGCAGGCAAGGAAAAATCGATCGCGATCTCCTGCATGCACTGCACCGACGCCCCGTGCATCGCTGTCTGTCCGGTGAGCTGCATCTACCAGACCGACATCGGCGTGGTGCTGCACAACAAGGACACCTGCATCGGCTGCGGCTACTGCTTCTACGCCTGCCCGTTCGGCGCGCCGCAGTATCCGCAGGTCAGCAACTTCGGCTCGCGCGGCAAGATGGACAAGTGCACCTTCTGCGCCGGCGGTCCGGAGGCCGACGGCAGCAAGGAGGAGTACGAGAAGTACGGCGCCAATCGTCTGGCTGACGGCAAGCTGCCGCTGTGCGCCGAGATGTGCTCGACCAAGGCGCTGCTCGCCGGCGATGGCGAGGTCATCGCGCAGATCTACAAGGAACGTGTGAAGACCCGCGGTTACGGCTCCGGTGCCTGGGGCTGGCTGACCGCCTATCGCGAGTCGATCGCGAGCTGATCGATTACGGATCACGGCGGCGCGGACAACCCGCGCCGCCGAATCCCACAAGAACAATTCAGTTTGAGAGGGGAGAGGAAGCCATGGCGAAACTTTTCGCCCACATCCGCTTCGTTGTTGCCGCGGTCGCACTCGCGTTTGTCGTGGCTTCGATCACGCCCGCGCCGGTATTCGCCCAGGGCGGACCCACCGCTGCAACCAGCGAGCAACAGCTCCTGCAGCAGTTGAAAGGCGGCGTCATTTCAGGCCAGGTCAGCATTCCCGACAAGAAGGCCGGCAATCTGATCCATCCGGGCGGGCAGGACTGGCGAAACTTCCAGACCGTCACGGTGAAATGGATCGGCGGTATCGCCATTGTCGGCATGCTGGCGCTGCTCGTGATCTTCTATCTGTGGCGCGGCACCATCAAGATCGAGGGCGGCCGTTCCGGACGCACTATGGTGCGCTTTACCGGCTTCGAGCGGTTCGTGCACTGGCTGACCGCGGCGACCTTCGTCGTGCTGGGCATTACCGGCCTCAACATCACATTCGGCCGTGCGCTGGTGCTGCCGTGGATGGGGCCGAGCGCCTTCAGCACGTGGTCCGAATGGGGCAAATACGCGCATAACTATCTCAGCTTCGCCTTCACCATCGGCGTTGTTCTCATGTTCCTGATGTGGATCGGGCAGAACTTCCCGACCTCGGCCGACGTCGAGTGGATGAAGAAGGGCGGCGGCATGGGCAAGAATGCGGAGCATGCGCCGGCCTGGAAATTCAATGCCGGCCAGAAACTGCTCTACTGGTTCGTCATACTCGGTGGCGCGGCGATGATCATCACCGGCTACCTGCTCATGTTCCCGTTCTACTACGGCATGGGCGTGGGCGACATGGAGATGGCGCAGGTGTTCCACGGGATCATCGGCCTGCTGTTCATCGCGCTGATCATCGCACACATCTATCTCGGCACGCTCGGCATGGAGGGCGCATTCGAGTCGATGGGCGAGGGCACCGTCGACGTGAACTGGGCCAAGGAGCACCATCCGCTCTGGTACGAAGAGGAGCAGAGCCACGGCGCCGGCGGGGCGCGTACCCAGCCAGCCGAATAACCTGCTTCCGACGCAAGAGAACGCAGAACGCCCGGCCGCCTGGCCGGGCGTTTCGTTTTTGACGCGGGTGGTGACGGGCAGGGCTGCGGTACGAAGGTCGACAACTGAGGCGTTCAGGCGTCAATCGGGGCTGGCGGCGGCGATTGGCAGACGTCCGCTTTGCCTCCTGAAGCAGACATTCGCCGCGGCACAAACAGATGTCAGCCAAGGGCCAATGGCAGACATTCGCCGCGGCGAGATCGGTGCCTTCTCTGACTATTGCGAAGGCGCCGGCTTGCTCCAGCGTTTGCCGTTCACACCCGCAGCGCTGGACAAATGATTGTTGCAAAAGTTACGCAAGGACCCGCCCGACTTCTGGACTTCTGTTGATCTGAGTCAAGGTAAGCGCGGCGGGCAGACGAGATTGTGTGTCAATGGCCAAGAAGAGGTCGAGTCTTCCAGCCCGGCGGTCGAGTTGGCGCGCGGGCGGTCCCGGACAGGAGCTGAGACGATGACGGATTTTAGGTTTGCCGCGCTCGGCGCACTGACCGCAATACACGTAATCTCGACCGTTCCGGCCTTCGCCCAAAGCTACAGCGGTGATTTAGGTATCTCGAAGGACGAGGTGGTCCTCGGCAAGAAGGAATACTCCCCCTATCTCAACCGCACCTTCCCGGACCGGGTGCTGTGGGGCGATACCCACCTCCACACCTCCTATTCGACAGACGCCGGCATGATCGGCAACTTTCTGGGACCGGAAGAGGCTTACCGATTCGCCCGGGGCGAGACCGTCCGCGCGTCCGGGGGCGTACGCGCCAGGCTCGTGCGCCCTCTTGATTTCCTGGTCGTCGCCGACCACTCCGAAAATCTCGGACTGGCGGTGTTGATCGAGGAGTCCAACCCCGACCTCCTGCGCAATACCTGGGGCCGGCAGGTTCACGACCTCGTCAAGAACGGCAAACCGATGGAAGCCTATGCGGCGTGGGGCGCAGTGATGGCAGAGAACAAGGATCCGCTGTCATCGGATACCGAGCTCAACCGGACGGTCTGGAACCGCATCGTTGAGGCAGCGGAGAAATTTAACCAGCCTGGTGCATTCACTGCCCTACATGGCTTCGAGTGGACCTCGTCCTACAAGGCCAACAACCTGCATCGTGTCGTGATCTTTCGCGATGACGCGGACGAGGTTCGCGACCTGATCCCCTTCTCCAACTATGACAGTCCCGATCCGGAAAAGCTCTGGGAATGGATGAAAGCATACGAGCAGCGCACCAACGGCCGGGTTCTCGCGATTCCGCACAATGGCAACCTGTCAAACGGGCTGATGTTCGACGACGTGACGCTGACGAGCAAGAAGCCGCTCACCAAAGACTATGCGGAACGCCGTTCCATGTGGGAGCCGCTCTACGAGGTGACCCAGATCAAGGGTGACGGAGAAACCCATCCCGCGCTCTCGCCCAATGATGAGTTCGCCGACTATTATCGCTGGGACAAAGGCAATTTCGCCCTCCAGGGCAAGAAGCCCGACATGTTGCCGCGCGAGTATGCGCGCGAAGCGCTGAAAAGGGGATTGGCATACGAGGCCAAACTTGGCGCCAATCCGTTCAAGTTCGGCATGATCGGATCGACCGACAGCCATACCTCGCTCGCGACGACGCGCGAGGACAACTTTTTCGGCAAGGCTACACCTGTGGAGCCCGGTACGGGCGAAGAGCGCTACATGGAGAAGATCACGGGTGTAAACCCGTCGCTGGACGGCTCCGACGTCACGATCCGCCATTACCAGTCGCTGGCTTCGGGTCTCGCCGCTGTGTGGTCCAAGGAAAATACGCGCACCGCGATCTGGGATGCCCTGAAGCGCAAGGAGGTCTATGCAACGACCGGCACCCGCATGACCGTGCGGCTCTTCGCCGGCTGGGATTTCGAGAAGAACGAAGTGCAGCGGCCCGATTTTGCCGTGCAGGGCTATGCCCGCGGCGTGCCCATGGGCGGCAATATGACCGGGGCGCCACAAGGCAAGGCGCCGACCTTCATGGTCCGCGCGTTGCGCGATCCGGACGGCGCCAATCTTGACCGCATCCAGATCGTCAAGGGCTGGCTCGACAAGGCGGGCAAGACCCATGAGAAGGTCTATGACGTCGCCTGGGCGGGTGACCGCAAGCCCGGCAAAGACGGCAAGTTGCCGCCCGTCGGCAACACGGTGCAGGGCGCCAAATACACCAACGATATTGGCGAGGCGGTCCTCGCAGCCTGGTGGCAGGACCCTGATTTCGATCCTGCGCAACGCGCCTTCTACTACGTGCGCGTACTGGAAATCCCGACGCCATCGTGGCTCGCCTATGACAAGGCGTTTTACGGCGACAAGATCAAATTGCCGGAGGGCGCAGTACTCGCGCAGCAGGAGCGGGCCTATACCTCGCCTGTCTGGTACACCCCGAAGTGATAGTCGATTGGCGCCGTATCCGCGGTTCGCCTGTTGAGATGAGGGACGACAGCGAGGTGCGCACAACCGACCTGCAGAACGAAAAAGAACATGTGGTCGTCAAACACCGCCTCATGTCCGCTTTGGGTCATAAGCGGACATCCCGAATAACTCACGCCACGTCCGTTTTGCATCCGAATACGGACATTGGCTGACGGACGAAATATCGACTGGTGATTGAGCGGGCGATTGCGGGCCAGGCCGGTATCGCGATGAACGGAAATATACCGGCGTAAACTTATCCCCGCCCGTTGAAACGGTCTTATCATAGGCACGCCTTGCTTGAGGCTTCGGGTGTCATCTCGAGGACGCCGGATGACAGGGGCAGAGCCGGCGCGCCGACAATGCGCGTCCGTGGATGGAGCCCCGGAGGGCGCAGCCCGCTTCGCCGGGCGGGCGCGCGTCTCGAAGGATGAGGTGGCCAGGGGGCCGAGATACCTTGGCCTCATGCTTCGAGACGCGCCCTTCGGGCGCTCCTCAGCATGAGGATCGAAGGCGATTTTGCGTCAACCCGGTCCTCGACCTACGGCCGTTTCGCTTTGCCCAGATCGACCTTCACCTTGCTGCCCAGGTCTGCCAGCGAGTCGTGCAGCAGCTGGGTCGTGTAGTCCGGATTGTGCGCGAAGGCGCCGGGGTCCTTGCTGGCAAACTGGTAGTTGTAGGCCGCCTTCAGCAGCCGCGGTGTCCACGCATTGTACCGGTTGGGGAACTTGGCCTCGTCCTTGTCCGCCTTGCCGTCACCGTTCTTGTCGATGAAGAAGTACGGATAGGCGTGGCTGTCGTAGACGACCGGCTTGCCGGCAACCGTCTTGGCATAGTCCTGGATGGCGGCGAGCAGCATGCCGCGCAGGTGGTCGATCTCCTGTCCCACGCCCTCACTGGTATTGCCGTTGCCGTCGCGGTCAATCTTGTCGGTGCGGATCATGTGCAGCGACGCCTTGTCGGTCACTTCCTTGTGGCAGGCGGCACAGTCGTTGACCCTCACCGCGAGCGCATGGGTCTCGTGGCAGCCGGTGCAACTCGTGTAGGGCTCGCGGTGCTCGAGGCGGCCGGCATAGGTCTTGCCGGCATACTCGTATCCGCCCTGCGCCTGATGGCCGTACAGCGTGGCGCCGGCCGCGGCGTAGTGCACGTTGATGAAGGCGAGCTTGGGCCCGACCTTGTCGACGTCGATGCCGTCGATCGCCGCATTGACGCTCCTGGTTGACTCCCGGCCCTGGTGGCAGGTCATGCAGCGCGCTTCTGCGCCCAGTTTGTCGATGGTCGCACCCGAGGGGAACGTAACCCTGGTCAGCGCCGACGCCCTGGCGTTGTGGCAGGCGACGCAGGTGATCACCGTGCCGACCGGCGCCGGCTGGTCCACCTTGAACGGCGTCGAGCCGTCGGCGCCCACATAGTCGCGGAAGCCGGGTGTGGAGTGGCAGCGCGCGCATTCGGCCGGAATGCTGCCTTCCTTGTTCCAGTGGGTGAATGGCTCGGCCTTGGCGTCGGCATGCGGCGAGGCCGCCCATTCCGCATAGAACGGGATGGCGGTGGCCGGCAGCATGCCGGGGGCGGTGGCCGGCGCGGTCATGGCCGGCTGTCCGGCGGCGGTCGGCGGGTTGTCGGCGGGGGCCGGAGTCGGCGCGGATGGCGGCGTTGCGTCTGGCGCCGGCGTTTGCGCATGCAGTCCGCCCGCCAGCAACAGTACGCCGGCGGAGACAGCGCCCGTCAGCAGAGCGGCGGCGAGAATCGTCGGTATCCGGCCTGAGGTGGTCATCGCTCTCTCCCTCTCGTGACGCGCTCCCGGTCAGGGCTCGTGCGTCGGGCTACTGCGCGCTGCGGCCGAGGCCCGATCCGCGGATGAATTCCATGGTCGGCGGCACCGGCGCGTGAACCAGATTGAAATGGCAGTCGATGCAGGTGACGCGTCCCTCGCGCATCAGCGCGTGGGCGGCCTGCCCGCGCCGGCTCGTCGGCTGCACCGCGTTGGCGTCATGACAGCCGCGGCAGGTGACGCTGTCCTGCTCGCGCATGGTCTGGCGCACCTCGTGGGCGAGCTCGACGCGGCGCTTCTCCCAGACCCGGGGGTCGCTGAAGTCATTGGTGTTTTCGGCGATCACGTCGCGCACGCCCGATGTCACGTGGGTCCATGTCTCGACGAACCAGTTGGTCTGCGGGATATGGCAGTCGCCGCAGCTCGGGCGGACGCCGGCGCTGTTGGTGCGGTGGGCCGACTGCAGGAAGTGCGGGTCCTTGCCGACGAAAGTCATGCTGTGGCACGAGGTGCAAAATTCGTCAGTCGACGTGGCGCGGTTGACCTCGACGCTGGCGATGACCGCGCCGGCGCCAAGCACGCCGCCGACGATCAGAACGACAAGCAGGAACAGCCAGCCCGTGCGCCTCGTTGCCATTGTGTTGCCCCGGCTTCCGCGCCGAATCCGTCGGATCAAATCTTAGGACGGGCCCGTTGACACATTCAATTCAAAATAACTGACAGCTTCATGACGGAATTGATCTATGTCATGGCGCAATCGTGCTGTCGATCAGCCGGGGACGGCCAGCCCGGCCGACAGGCAGACCGCATAGGCGACCGTCAGCATGGCCATGCGCGGCGTCATCGGCACCAGGTCATGGAAACGCTCGCGCGTCCATACCGCGTGGGTAACCATACCGGCGAAGGGCAGGGTCAGCAGCGGCAGCAGCACCCAGGCCGGGAATCCCAGCGACAGCCACAGCCAGAACGGCGTCAGATAGGCGAAGGCCAGCAGGCACAGAAACTCGGCGCGGCTCCAGCCCTTGCCGAAGCGCACCGCGATCGTGTTCTTGCCCTTGACCACGTCGAAGTCGCGGTCGCGGATATCGTCGATGATCAGGATGTTGGTGATCAGCGCGCCGATAGGCAGGCTGACGGCGACCGCGTCGAAGGGCAGGGCGTCGCGCCAGTTGCCGGGTCCCAGCACCGTTGCCGCCTGCACATAATATGTGCCGATCACCGACACCGTGCCGAAAAACAGGAAGAACAGGGGATCGGCGAAGCCGTGGCGGCCGAACGGCCAGGGTCCGGCAGAATAGGCCCAGCTGGCAAGGATGCTCAGCAGGCCGATGACGATCACCGGCCAGCCGGCGATGGCCGTCAGCACCAGTCCGCACAGCACGGCGATCCCGTAGCTCACCAGAATGGTCGTGCGCATATCGGCGAGAGAGAGCAGTCCGCTGTTGACCGCCTGGACCAGCTCGGGATGCTCACGGTCGTCCGGTTCGCGCAGCAGGTTGGCGTAATTGTCGGTGACCACCCCGGCGAACTGGATCAGCCAGCCGGCCAGAAAGGCGAGCAGCGCCGGCACCGCGGCGAAGACGCCGTCGTGCCAGGCGAGCGCAATGCCGACCAGCACCGGCGCAATGGCGGTGGGAAAGGTGTGGCCGGGATAGAGCAGCTTGCGCGTCCATACCTCGCGCCGCGTCCACACCGAAGTTTGGGACATATTCTCGCTCTCCGCCTGCTCCCGGACGCGGCAAATCTGCCCGCCGCGGCCGGAGCGGGCAATCCGTAGTTTTCCGGGCCTGCTGAACGCCAAACGCCAGGACCCATAACCATTGGCTATGGATCTTGCGTGTGGCGTCCCTGGCGTCACCATCATTTCGGGGCCGGGCTCCCGTGCTATATCTTGCCGTTCATTTTCGGGGATGTCGGGTCCATATGAGTGCCATGCGGATAATCGGTCTCGCCGGCTGGAGCGGATCGGGCAAAACGACGCTGATCAAGAAGGTGCTTCCTTGCCTGATCGCGCGCGGCCTGAAGGTGTCCACGCTCAAGCATGCCCATCACGGATTCGACCTCGACCAGCCCGGCAAGGACTCGTTCTTTCACCGTGCCGCCGGTGCGACCGAGGTGGTCGTGTCCTCGGCCAGGCGGTTCGCCATCCTGCACGAACTGCGCGCGGAGCCGGAATGGGATTTGCCGGCGCTGGTGGGCAAGATGTCGGCAGTCGATCTGGTGCTGGTGGAAGGCTACAAGCGTGATCCCTTTCCCAAGCTCGAGATTCATCGCGCCGCCAATGGCAAGCCGCTGATTCATCCGGAAGATCCGCATGTGGTGGCGATCGCCGCCGATATTCCGCTGCCCACCGCGAAGGTGCCCGTGGTCGATCTCGATGACATCGAGGCGATCGCCGACATCCTGAACAGGCATGCGGTGCCGGTCAGCGAGATCAGGCAACTGGTCGGGAGCACGTGATGGCTCAGCTCTCCGACGACTGCTTCGCCTTCTCCGGTCCGCTGCTGCGGCTCGAGGATATGGAGCGGTTGATCGGCGAGCGCGTTTCCGCGGTGACCGAGACCGAGCGGGTGCCGCTGCATGGCGCGCGCGGCCGCATCGCCGCCGCCGATGTGAAGGCGCCGGTTGACCTGCCGCCCTTCGACAACTCCGCCGTCGACGGCTACGCGGTACGCCATGCCGACCTGCGCGCCGACGGCGACACCAGGCTCGCGGTGGCGGGCCGGCTGACGGCCGGGGCTTCCGCCGGTCTCAGGCTGGGCCGCGGACAGGCCATCCGGATCTTCACCGGCGCGGCCATGCCGGAGGGCGCCGACACGGTCTTCATGCAGGAAGATGTGACGCTGGACGGAGCCGATGTGGTGGTGCCGAAGGGCCTCAGGCAGGGAGCCAATCGCCGGCTGGCCGGCGAGGACGTGCCGGCGGGGCAGGTGGTGCTTCCAGCCGGCACCGTGCTCGAGGCGCAGCACGTCGCGCTTGCGGCCGCGCTTGGCCTCACCGGGATCGAGGTGCGACGGCGGCTGAACGTCGCCATCTTCTCCACCGGTGACGAGGTAATCGAGCCCGGCAGCGCGCGTGATGGCGCGGCGATCTTCGATTCCAACCGTTTCCTGCTGGTCGAACTGCTCGAGCGGCTGGGGGCGGTCGTCACTGACCTCGGCATTCTGCCCGACGAGCCTGACGCGCTGGCACGCGCGCTGGGCGAGGCAGCGACGACGCATGATCTCGTTCTCACCTCGGGCGGCGTATCGACCGGCGAGGCCGATTACGTGCGCAGTGCGGTCGAGCGCATCGGCAGCCTCGTGTTCTGGCGCGTCGCCATCAAGCCGGGACGGCCGGTGGCCATGGGCGTGATCCGCGGCGGCAACATGCACACGGCCGCCTTCGTTGGCCTGCCGGGCAATCCGGTCGCCGTGTTTGTCACTTTCGTGCGTGTGGTGAAGCCGTTATTGCGCCGGCTCGCCGGCGCGAGGCCCCAGGCGCTGGTGGCGCTGCCGGTGCGTACCGCATTTGCCTACAGGAAGAAGAAAGACCGTCGCGAATATGTGCGCGTTGCCCTGCGCCGTGCCGATGACGGCGAGATCGAGGCGGTCAAGCATCCGCAGGACGGCGCCGGGATCCTGACCTCGCTGACCGAGACCGACGGCCTGCTGGAATTTCCCGAGGACGTAACGTCGATCGAGCCGGGCGCCCGCATCGGCTTCCTGTCCTATGCGCAGCTGACAGCATAGCTCTCGTCCCGGGGTGCTCCGTTGCTGAGCGACCCCGGAATCCAGTGTCAGATCCGGATTTTCTGTCGTCAGGCCCGCGCGACGTACGGCCCGGAGAAGCCGAGGCTGGCGTTTATGCGCCCAGCCGCACGTACTGCGTGGTGTAGGCCTTGCTGACCGGCTCCTGCATGCCGTCGAGCACGACGCCGCCGATGACCGCGATGATGATCGCCGCAGCGCAGGCGATGAGGAATGTCTGCATGGCTTTTTTGCTCCCTCTCCCAACCCCAGAGTATTTGCCTATGATAATTATAAGTTGCGAGGTTGCGGTCAAGATTCAGGTCAATCAGCCGCATGCTGCAGTGCAATGCGCGTCGCCTGCTCCACGTCCTCCGGCGTATTCACATTGAAAAACGGGTCGACCGGCTGATCCGGCCAGTCCGCGATGGCGATCCCGTGCCGCGCAGTCCACACCTCGATCTTGCGCAGGCCTTCGTCGACCAGCGCCCTGCGCAGATCCGCGCGCAGCGCCAGCGGCCACAGGCCGATGACCGGATGGCGCCATTCGCCCGAGCGGGCACAGGCAAGGGGAACGCCGGCTCCCATCTGGCGGCGGGCGGCGTGCAATCTGTCCACCAGGTCGTCCGGCAGGAACGGGCAGTCACCCGGCGCGCTCAGCATCCACTCCACGCCGGTGTCCTGCGCGGCCAGCCAGTCGAGCCCGGCGAGGATCCCGGCAAGCGGGCCGGGATGGTCGGGCACGTTGTCGGGAAGCACTTCACAGCCGGTGTCGGCGAAGCGTTCCGGATCACCGTTGGCATTGATGACAACGTCGACGCACTGCGCCGACAGTGTCCCGATCACCCGGTCGAGGATGGTGATGCCGCCGATCTCGATTCGCGCCTTGTCGCCGCCGCCCATGCGGCGCGCCAGCCCGCCGGCGAGCACGAGGCCGAGGGTCGGGGGAGCGGGAATGTCAGCCATCACTCGTCGTGCACCGCCGCCTTGCGCCGGTGCTTCGCGCTTTCTTCCGCGACCTGCTCGAGGTCCTGGTCGAACACGATGCGGTCCTCGCCGGCCAGTGCCACGAACCGCTTGCCCCGGGCGCGGCCGACCAGCGTGAGATTGGCCTTG
>CAZUDR010000049.1:0-12102 GCA_964618715.1 uncultured Undibacter sp.
CATCGTCGGCATGCTCAAGGCAGTCGCGTGGGAGTACGCCCGCCGCAATGTCACTGCCAATTGTATCGCGCCCGGGATTATCACTTCGGCCATGACCGACAAGCTCAATGACAAACAGCGCGAAATGATCCTCGCCAAGGTTCCCATGGCCAGGCTTGGCATGCCGGCCGACGTGGCTGCCGCAACGGTCTATCTCGCATCCGACGAAGCGGGCTATGTCACCGGGCAGACCATCCACGTCAACGGCGGCATGGCCATGCTGTAACAAGGGGAAAAGCTTGGGATTGCGGGGGGTTGGGTCACTTGCTCACACTGCTAGTCAACGCATATGAAGTGTGGTAACCGAATTTCGGCCCGGCTGGGGCGGCCGATCGCGGACTAAAACTAGGGAATCTCCGCGGCCGGGGTTTGTCTCGCAAGCGTCAACCACGACGAGGCCGTATCGCGATGGCTGCGATCCCTTTCGAAGGGTCGTTGTCCAAATCAAGAACCACGAGGTTGGAACGATGAGTGACATTGGCGAGCGGGTAAAGAAGATCGTCGTGGAGCACCTGGGAGTCGAACCCGACAAGGTGACAGAACAAGCAAGTTTCATTGACGATCTTGGCGCCGACAGTCTCGACACCGTTGAGCTCGTGATGGCTTTCGAGGAAGAGTTCGGCTGCGAAATTCCGGACGACGCTGCCGAAACCATTCTGACCGTCGGTGACGCCGTCAAGTTTCTCGAAAAGAACGCAAAAAGCTGAGCCCACGCCGACGCGGCTGCTCGACAGCTTCATCCGTTCAAGGCTGCTGGGCAATGCCCGGCACAGCGGTGCGTAGAGCAAACCAATTTGGCTAATGAAAAGGCCATGAAGCGTGTTGTCGTCACCGGCATGGGTATGCTGACGCCGCTCGCTTGCGGCGTCGAGCCGACATGGGAACGTCTGCTCAAGGGCGAAAGCGGCGCGCGCAAGGTCGATCGTTTCGAAGTCTCCGACATCGCCTGCAAGATCGCCTGCATGATCCCGCGAGGCGATGGCTCCAACAATACCTACAATCCCGACCAATGGATGGAGCCAAAGGAGCAACGCAAGGTCGACGAGTTCATCGTCTTCGCCATGTGTGCGGCACGCCAGGCGCTCGATGACGCCGGCTGGCACCCCAGGAGCCACGATGATCAGGCCCGCACCGGCGTTCTGATCGGATCAGGCATCGGCGGCATCGAAGGTATTGCCGACACCGCAATCACCCTGCACGAGAAAGGCCCGCGCCGGGTGTCGCCGTTCTTCATTCCCGGCCGCATCATCAATCTTGCCTCGGGCTATGTGTCGATCGAGTTCGGGCTGAAAGGTCCGAACCACGCCGTGGTCACCGCCTGTTCGACCGGAGCGCACGCGATCGGCGATGCGGCGCGACTGATCGCGCTCGATGATGCAGACGTCATGCTGGCGGGCGGCGCTGAATCTCCGGTCAACCGTCTGGCGCTCGCGGGCTTTGCCGCGGTGCGTGCCTTGTCCACTGATTTCAATGACGAACCGATACGCGCCTCGCGTCCCTATGACAAGGACCGCGACGGATTCGTGATGGGCGAGGGTGCCGGCATCGTCGTGCTGGAATCGCTCGAGCATGCACAGGCGCGCGGCGCCAGGATCTACGCCGAGGTGGTCGGCTACGGGCTGTCCGGTGATGCCTACCACATCACGGCGCCTGCTCCGGATGGCGACGGTGCTTTCCGCTGCATGCAGGCGGCAATGAAACGCGCCGGCATCTCCGCCGACGACATCGACTATATCAATGCCCACGGGACTTCGACCCCGATGGGCGACGAGATCGAGCTCGGCGCGGTGCAGCGGCTGGTCGGCAATGCCGCTGGCCGGATCGCCATGTCGTCGACCAAATCCTGCATCGGCCACCTGCTCGGCGCCGCCGGCGCAGTCGAGGCAATCTTTTCGATCCTGGCGATCCGCGACCAGATTGCCCCGCCAACGATCAATCTCGATAATCCTTCGGTGGAGACGCCGATCGACCTGGTGCCGCACAACGCTCGCAAGCGCGAGATCGATACGACGCTGTCAAATTCGTTCGGCTTCGGTGGCACCAATGCGTCGCTCGTCTTCCGGCGTTTTGCGGACTAGCGCATGATTCCGCTGCGGGCAGACCGCGTTTCAGGTTGGGGGGCAGGGCCTGCTTCCGGCCCGCGCGCGGCAGCGCCCCAAGCTTTCGCCATAATTCTACCTAACGTGCGGGACCTGTTGAGTTTTTCATTGTGGTTGCTGCATGATGATGCGGCCTTGGTGCCGGCGAGGGCAGGAACGGACGCGTGAATTCCAACTCACCGCCAAACGGCAACGGGAACGGCAGCGGAGCAGGGGCGCCGCCGCGCGGCCATTCTTCGGGATCGGGGATTCCGGCGTCGCCCCTGCCGCCGATGTCAAAGCCGCACGCCCCCCGAAGTCCGCGGGCCGCGCTGGAACCGGAGCGTGTGCCGCTGCCGACGCGCCGCTCGAGACGCGTGCGCCATCCGGTGGTCATTGTCGGCAACGCCTTCTTCACCGCGCTGGTGCTGCTCGCAATCGGCATCGGCGCGGTCCTGTTCATCGGCAAGCAGCGGTATGACGCACCCGGCCCGCTTGCCGAAGACAAAATGGTCAATATCCCGCGCGGTCTCGGCACCCGGCAGATTTCCGAACTGCTGGTTCAGCAGGGCGTGATCGACCAGCCCTGGGTGTTTCTGGGCGGCGTGGTCGTGCTCAAGGCGCGCGGCGAACTGAAGCATGGCGAGTATCGTTTCCGGCAGCACGCCAGCATCGGCGACGTCGTCAACACGATGATCGAGGGCAGGGTTGTCCAGCACCGGTTGACGGTCCCCGAGGGCCTGACCTCCGAGCAGGTCGTGGCGCGCCTGCTCGAGGACGACTCTCTCTCCGGCGAGATCAAGGAAATTCCGCGAGAGGGCACGCTGCTGCCGGAGACCTACAGTTTCACGCGCGGCATGACGCGCGAGCAGATCGTCAACCGCATGAAGCAGGATCACCAGCGCGTGGTGAAGGAGGTGTGGGAGCATCGCTCTCCCAACCTGCCGCTCAAGGATCCCCAGGAGCTGGTCACGCTGGCCTCCATCGTCGAAAAGGAGACCGGCAAGCCGGACGAGCGCACGCGGGTGGCCGCCGTTTTCGTCAACCGCTTGCGGCGCAAGATGCGGCTGCAATCGGACCCGACCATCATTTACGGTCTGGTCGGGGGCAAGGGCTCGCTTGGGCATCCGCTGCGGAAGAGCGAAATCGAGCAGCCCACGCCATACAACACCTATTTGATCGACGGGCTGCCGCCGGGTCCGATCGCTAACCCCGGCCGTGCCTCGCTTGAAGCCGTCGCCAATCCGGCGCGCACCAAGGAGCTCTACTTTGTCGCTGATGGGACCGGCGGGCACGTGTTCTCGGAGAGCTACGAGCAGCATCTGAAGAACGTCGCCAAGCTGCGCGGCATCGAACGTGCGAAGGCAGCCGAGTCCGGGTCCGAGCCACAGGCCGAACCCGCGCCTGAAGCCCCTTCTGAACCCAAGGCTGACGCCAAGACCGAGCAGAAGACCGGTCAATGATCGCGCGTCGCTTGCCCTTGTGAGCCTGCGGGTGCGCCGGTAAGGTCCGCCACTTTCGCAAGAGCCACGATTCTCCCGCGCGAGACACCGTCCCATGGCCCTCTCGAGCATGACCGGATTTGCTCGCAGCCACGGGCTCGCAGGCGCCTACGCGTGGAGCTGGGAGCTCAAGTCGGTCAACGCCAAGGGTTTTGACCTGCGCTTCCGCCTGCCGTCGGGCTGGGACGCGGTCGAGGTGGCGGCACGCAGGCGCGCCGCCGAGTTGCTCGCCCGCGGCACCGTCTATGCCAATCTCACCGTCGAGCGCAAAGGCGTTACCGCGACCGTGAAGGTCAACGAGCAGGTGCTGGCGGCCGTTCTGGCGATGGTGCAGGGCCTGACCGGCAAGGTCGAGGCGGCGCCCCCGACGCTCGACGGCATTCTCGCGCTCAAGGGAGTCATGGAAGTGGGCGAGGCGGACGAATCCGAGGAGGATCGCCGGGCGGCCGAGGCCGCCATCGGACACGGCTTTGCCGCCACGCTTGACGACTTCATCGCCATGCGCCGGGAGGAAGGCGCGACGCTCGGCCGTCTGCTGTCGGCGCGGCTCGACGAGATCGCGGCGCTGACCGCGCGGGCGGAGGCCGCCCCCGGCCGCAAGCCCGAGGCGATCAAGGCGCGGCTCGCCGAGCAGGTGGCGACGCTGCTCGCCGCGTCCGAGCGTTTTGATTCAGACCGCCTGCACCAGGAGGCGGTGCTGATGGCTGCCAAGGCCGATATCCGCGAGGAGCTCGACCGGCTCGCATCGCATGTGGCGCAGGCGCAGAAGCTGATCGGCGAGGGCGGCGCTATCGGCCGTCGCCTCGATTTCCTCGCCCAGGAGCTGCATCGCGAATCGAATACGCTGACCGCGAAGGCCAACGACGTGGAGCTGACCAATATCGGCCTCGAGCTGAAGACCGTGGTCGAGCAGTTCCGCGAGCAGGTACAAAACCTGGAGTGACGCGAATGTTCAGGGGGCGGAAGCACGGGACCGGTATCGCCCGCCGCGGGCTGATGCTGGTGCTGTCCTCGCCCTCGGGCGCGGGTAAGACCACGCTCTCGCGCAAGCTCCTTGAAGAAGACAGGGACGTCACGCTGTCGGTCTCGGTGACCACGCGCAAGATGCGGCCCGGCGAGGTTGACGGCCGCGACTACCGCTTCATTAATCGCCGGACGTTCGATGCGCTCGTTGCCGGGGACGAGCTGCTTGAGTCTGCCGAGGTGTTCGACAACTACTACGGAACGCCGGCCAAACCGGTGATGGACGCGCTTGCCGCCGGGCACGACGTCCTTTTCGATATCGACTGGCAGGGGACCCAGCAACTGCGGGAGAAGGCGCGCACCGATCTCGTCAGCGTCTTCGTCTTGCCGCCTTCGATCCCGGAACTGGAACGGCGGTTGCGCGCGCGCGCGCAGGATGACTACGAAACCATTCATCGGCGGATGGCCAAGGCCTCCGACGAGATGAGCCATTGGGCGGAATACGACTACGTCATTGTCAACCACGACCTCGCGCAGGCTTTTGCCGACGTCAGGGCGATCCTCGCCGCCGAGCGACTGAAGCGTGAACGTCGGCCTGGCCTCTCCGATTTCGTGCGCGGCCTGCAGGCGAAGCTCTAGCGCGCGAACGCCCGCGCCAGCGCAACAAATCCTTCGACAGGGATGTCCTCCGCCCGCGCAGTGGGCGCAATGCCGGCTGCGCCCAGCAGCGTGATCGCGTCAGCGCCGAGGGTCTTCAGGCTCTGGCGGAGCATCTTGCGGCGCTGGCCGAATGCCGCCTCGGTCACCCGTTGCAGGGCCGATGCATCGCATGGAGCCGGCTCCGGGCGGGGAATCAACTGAACCACGGATGAGGTCACCTTCGGCGGCGGGATAAAGGCGGACGGCTTCACGTCAAACAGGATTTTCGCCTGCGTGCGCCAGCCTGCCAGCACCGACAGGCGGCCATAGGTCTTGCTGCCGGGTCCGGCGACAATGCGTTCGGCCACCTCGCGCTGGAACATGAGCACCAGCGAGTCGTACCAGGGCGGCCAGGGCTCTTCCGTGAGCCAGCCGACGAGCAGAGCAGTGGCGATATTGTAGGGCAGGTTTGCGACCACGCGTGCCTGCCCATCCGCGAGGACGTTGCGCGCGTTGAACTCCAGTGCGTCGCCCGAAACGACGGTGAGGCGGCCGGGATAATGCGCGGCAACTTCTCCCAGGGCTTTAATTGCCCGGTCATCGCGTTCAACGGCGACAACACGCCTGGCGCCTTCCGCCAGCAGGGCACGGGTCAGTCCGCCCGGTCCGGGTCCAACCTCGACGACGGAGATGCCGTCCAGTGGACCGGCAGCACGAGCGATGCGCGCGGTCAGATTGAGATCATGGAGAAAATTCTGCCCCAGCGACTTTTTCGGCCTCAGGGCATACCGCTTGATCACCTCGCGCAGCGGCGGCAGCGCATCGATCGGCGCCATCGGGCGTCAGGCGTGGACGCGTACCGGTGCCGCGGCCAGCCGTGCCGCCAGCGCCAGCGCCGCCACCAGACTGGTCGGATCGGCGCGGCCGGTACCTGCGATATCGAAGGCAGTGCCATGGTCGGGCGACGTTCGTACGAACGGCAGGCCGAGTGTGACGTTGACCGCGCTGTTGAAAGCGAGTGTCTTGATCGGGATCAGCGCCTGGTCGTGATACATGCACAGGGCAACATCGTAGCCCGCACGCGCCGCCTCGTGGAACATGGTGTCGGCCGGCAACGGTCCGCGCGCGTCGATACCCTCGGCGCGCAACGCGGCCACAGCTGGTGCCACGACAGTCCGGTCTTCCCCGCCGAGCATGCCATCCTCGCCGGCATGCGGGTTGAGCCCGGCGATGGCGAGCCTCGGACGCGCGACGCAAAAGCGGTCAGCGAGGTCGCGCGCCACGACGCGCCCGGTCTCGACGATGAGGTCGGTGCTCAGGCGGGCGATCACATCCCGTAGCGGAAGGTGGATTGTCACAGGCACCACAGCCAGCGCCGGTGACCAGAGCATCATCACGGGATGCGGCGGCCGCCCGGTGGCCTCCTGGGCCAGCCGCCCGAGAAATTCGGTGTGGCCGGGCTCCGCAAAGCCGGAGCGATAGAGCACATTCTTGGCCACCGGGTTGGTAACGACGGCGGCGGCGCGGTCGGCAACAACATCGGCAACGGCACGACGGATCGAGGCGATCGCCGCCGGCGCGCTGGTGGCATCAGGCTCGCCCGGCGCGGCACTGATCGGTATGCCGAGCGGCACCACGGGCAACGCCTGCGCGAAAACTGCCAGCGCCTGCGTCGGGTCGACCTCGGTGATCGGGACCTCTAGTTCCAGCGACCGGGCGCGACGGTGCAAGAAATCGACATCGCCGACGATGTAGAAAGGTGGCAGGTCGAGTTCGGCCCGACGCTTCCATACAGCAAGCGTGAGATCGGGACCGATGCCAGCCGGTTCGCCGAGCGTCAATGCGAGGGGAAGGCCGCCCGGCGCATTCATTTGTATTCAATCATCGCCGATTTGCGAATCTCTTCCAGATACTTCCGGGATTCGGCCTCGAAGCGTTTGCTAAAAATCTCCTCCCGAACCTTGCGCTTGAGCGGCGATTCTATCGTCGTCTGTTTCTTGTCGCAGAGCGCGAACATTTGCAGGCCCTGCGCGGTCACATCCGGCTTCGTCAATTGGCCGATCGACATATTGTCGAGCAGATCGCGCAGTGATGCAGGCAGCGCCGCGGAACTTTTGGCGATCGGCTCATTCACCGCCACGTCACGCAGTGCGCGTGCCAGCGCCAGACCCTGGTTGCAGGAGGTGAACCGGCTGCGCAGGTTTTCCGCTTCGCGATGCTTGGTTGCGACAACAGCCTGGCTCGATCCCCTCGGAACGACCACTGTCACCGGATACAGCGTGTAGACATAGCCTACGGATTCCTCGGATTCATTGCGGTCCCGCAGCGCTCTGGTGATGTCGGCGTCGCCGACCTGCAACGACGAGCCATATTTTCCGCGAACCAGCTGGGTCCAGGTCATCTGCGCGCGCAGGCGCGCCTTGATCGCGCTCGGCGAGATGCCGATACGTTCAAGATGCTGAACGAGCTGCTGTGTCGAAGCACCCTGCCGCTGGGCCATATTTTCGAACGCCTGGTCGACTTCGTCGTCGCCCACGACCAGCCCGTACACTTTCGCCTTGGAGATCTTCAGGCGATCGTCGATCAGGTCCTGGATGACCTCTTTGCGGCCAGGCGTCTTGCCCGTCGACGACGCAATGATCTTGGTGCGTTGCTGGATGTCGAGCTCGGTGATCGGCGAGCCGTTGGCAACCACCACCACCTGCGCCTGTGCTATGCAGGGTAGCGCGAGCGCTACGGCCACGACGGCGGCAGTCAACAATCGGCGCAACATATCGGGTCTCGAGCTCATCTCCGGCATTTTCGTATCCATCGCTTGTGCCTGCCGTACGACGCGACGCCATTCGCGGGTGGGCTCAAAAGCCACCGTCAGACCCGCCAACGCTCTGTCTCACCTGAGTATCGCCGAGCGTCCGCAGGCTCAGCTGCAGCATGATGGCATGATCCGTTTCCGGATTTCCGCTGTACGTGTAATCGGTGATGTAATTCAGGGCCAGGATCAGGCACTCATCGACGTAGCCCAGACCCACGCGAGTCTGGTCAAACTGTGCGGCTTCGAGATCGTAGCGGGCTCCGCCCAGCAACACCCAGTTCGCATTCAGCTTGACCGAAGCCGTACCCAGAATGCCTTGCTGCCGCTTGAGGATGCCGATGGCCTGCTGGGCTGCGTAGTCGCCATACAGGACACTCACGCGCCAGCGGTCGAAATTCGCGACGGCCTCCAGCTCGGCCCGCCTGACGGCAAGATCGTCCTGGTCGAAGCGGAAACGTGACGAGAATGTAAGCGTACTGTTTGGCTGATATGAGAACCGCGCCACGTAATCGGACAAGCTGGTATCGAGGCCGCTGTCCAGACCGGTATTGGTCGTGCTGGCGACGGCGTAGGAGTTCTTGCCGAACAGCTGGTAGGATTGCCCGAACAGCGCGCTGAAGAATCCGCCCTGATTGAACTGCGCCGTATATTGTACGCCGTAGTTGACGCGACCGCCGCCCTCCACCCGGTCCCAACCGGTAAACTTGTTGACGCGGAACAGATTGCCGTCATCGAATATCAGGCTCTGCGCATCCTCGTTCGGCCACCTGCCGGTCTGCGGCTCGTCCGGGCGCGCGATTACCTGGGCGATCGGTTCAATGGTCTGAGTTCCCCACGATTGCACTGCGATGAACGGATAGCGGTATTCGACGCCGACGGTCGGCATGGCGCGGACCAGCTCCGAGTCGCCGGTCGACAGATAATTCGATACGCCCGGGAGCGATTTGACGTCCATGACCCCGAGGTCGACCCGTACCGAGGCGAACGGGGTAAATACCTGACCGAACGAGTCGGTAATGGTGCGCCGCCACTGGGCCTCGGTCGAGAAGCGGGTATAGGTGCCGGGTACGCCGCGCAACACGCAATTTGACGAATTCTTGATCGCCGGATTTGCCGTCTGCTTGCAGGTTCCGTTGATCGACGCCTTTGAGGTGATCGCATCGAAATCTGCACCGTCACGCGACAGGCTGGTAACATTGGTGTCAATTGCAACTTCGCCGCCGAGAACCGGCTGGTCGAATGTGTACGTGTAGTCCAGCACGGGATGAATAATCGGAATCTCGTTCTGCACGTCCGACTCCGAGAATCCGAGATAGTACATGGAGCGAGCATCAAAATAACTGCGTTTCCCGCGGCCAACCAGATAGAGCTGCGAGATGCCTGCGTCGGAGCCGCTGGCGAACAGGTTGTCTACGCGATATTTCGACAAGCGAGGGCTATAGTCCTGCAGAAAGGTGCGATCTGATAACAGCAGGGCGTCCCACCCCCATACCCATCGGCTGTTGAGAGCGAACTGGCCGTTGCTTTCAATGCTGCCGCGCGTATCGCGATATCCGGGCGTCGGGGTCCCGTTGTCCCGAATGAAGTAATCCTTGTCGAGCTGTTTGATACCGGCGGCGCGGATCGAATAGGCACCGTTGATGAGGCGTTGACGGAATTCTCCCTGCAGGAGTGGCCCCTGCCTGGTGGTGATCATCGGCGCGAAAGTGGCGTCATAGTCGGGTGCCAGCGCCCAGTAGTACGGTATTTCAAACGCGACTCCGTATTTCGAGTTTCCCGATATCGATGGCGTCAGGAAACCGGTCTTGCGTTTGACCGTCGGATCAGGCCCCGAGAAATAGGGCAACCAGGCGACCGGTGCACCGAAGAATTCGATGCGGGCGTTCTCGAAGTAGATCATCTTCTCGCCCTGGTCATGAATAATTCGCGCGGCCTTCACCTGCCAGAGCGGCGGTTTCTTCGGATCGTCCTTGCACGGCAAGCAGGCGGTGTAGACGCCGCTGTGAAAAACGGTGAAGTTGCCGGCTGTGCGTTCCGCCCGGGCAGCTGCCATGCGTGTCCGGTCGGGCGTGTCGAGCCTCAGCGAGTCGACAAACCCGTCACGGTAATCGTCCGACAGATTCATGATCTCGCCGTAAGTGATCTTGCCATCCGGCTCGGTGAGGCGGACGTTGCCTTCCGCGTGCAGGCGCTTGGTCGTCTGGTCGTAGATAACCTTGTCGGCTTCGATCGTCGCGCCACTGTAGTAGATCTGCACATTGCCCACCGCAGCGACGCGGTGGTTGGAATAGTCGTAGTTGATCTCCTCTGCCTGCACGAGCATCTGCTTTTGGGCGGCGCGTGCACGCTCAAGCGCGGCCCCCCTCTTCTGGGGCTGCTTTGGAGGCTTGGGAAAGGACAGTTGCTGTGCCGCGGCTGGCGCCGGGACAAGGACAGACACAACCACGCCGCCGCAGGCCAGCAGGCTGAGGACGGCAAGGACGCTACAAATGGCTCGGCGGCGGGGCCGGGCCGCTGGAGGGGGAGCACTCGGTGGCCCCGCCATCACCCGTCCTCCTGGTACAACAACGCGATGAACCCCGTCAGACCCCCGAAGAGCACAGGCAGCCACGCCGCTGCTACCGGGTGCATCAGCTCGGCTTTACTCAAATCTTCGGTCACTTTCGACAAAATATAAAGCAGAAAGCCGGCGGCCACGCCACTTAAAACCATCTTTTGCACGCCGCCGAACCGGAAGAACCGCAAACTCACGGCCGCAGCAAGAAAAACCATAGCAACAAGCAGAAATGGTTGCGCCAAAAGCTTCTGAAACTGCAATCTATAGCCTGCGGCTACAAGTCCTGCGTTTTCCGCAATCTTGATATACAGAGGGAGTTCCCAGAAAGGTACTGTTTCCGGGGTTGCGAAACTTTCCCGGGCCTGCTCCGGCGTCAGGCTGGTCTTGAGCCTGTACACGGGCATGTCGACCGGTACGACGCCCAGGCGGTAGACCCGCGCGTCCAGCAACCGCCATACGCCCGGATCCAGCACGGCCTCACGGGCCTCCACCCGTTCCTGGAAACGGCCAGCCGGGTCGAACATGAATACGGTCACGCGGTCGAGCTCGATGCCCTGGTTGCGGCTCGATCTGGCATTTATGATTGCGAGACCATCTGCGTTTCGCTGGCTCGCCCAGAACGATTTGCCTTCGCCACCCAGGCCGGCCAGGTTGTGACCAAACAACTCGGACTCGTAACGCTTGGCCTGCTCCTGCAGCAGCGCGGAGACCGGATTGTAGATGGTGGTGGCCAGCACGCCGAGCAGGAATGCGACGACAACCGCCGGCGAAACAAACTGCCAGGCCGACATGCCGGCGGAACGCGCGATCACCAGTTCCAGCCGTCGCGACAGGTTCAGGTAGCAGGACATGGCGCCGGTCAGCACGCAGAACGGAATGAGGCGTTCGACGACATGTGGCACCCGCAAGAATGACGTCTTCGCCACCACGAACGCGGACGCATCCTGGATGCTGCTGGCCCGCCGCATCATCTCGATATAGTCGAGCAGCGCCACAAGGAAGAACAGGCCAAGGAACACGACCAGCACGGCGCTGAGGAAGCGCACGCCGAAATAGCGCGCCAGTGTTCCGCCGACGATTTGCAAGGGCCAGTTCATGACGTGGCAAACCGTTGGGTGATGCGCGCGGTGAGCGCACTGAGCCAGTTGACGACGAAGGCGGGTGGCTCAAGGATCAAACCGGAACGGATGACGTAGATACTGCCGCCACCGGCGACCGCCAGGGCAATGTATTGCAACGACAGCATCCATGGCACTTTGGCGCCGACCACGGTAGAGACGTAGCCAGTCAGCCGCAGCACCGCTACGCCTGCAATGGCGCCGAGCATCGACATGGTCCGGCTTTGGCGATTGGTGCGTGGTGCTCCCAGGAAGGCAAAAGCGATCATCACGAAAGCGATCGGATAAAGCGGCGCCATCAACCGGTCGTGCATCTCGGCGCGGAAACGACCAGGCTGCTCGAGGAAATACCGGTCATTCGGGTCGGGAAGCATCAGCTGCCAGAGGTATCGTT